>JACQFZ010000051.1 GCA_016199745.1 Gammaproteobacteria bacterium | reverse complement strand
GCTTGCATGCATGGCACACCTCGCTCTTTCGTCTCGACAACGAGAAGCGTGGCAGCACGTGCCATGCATGCACGGTTTTTCCGGAAGAATAGATCAGAATGCCGGGGAAGCTAGGAGGGAATGCGGGGAAACCTCAGGGTCAGACCGTGAGGTTCCCTCGCATTTCATGCCACCAATGTATAGGAGCTGGATGTGCTCGGTCAGCCGTTGTGATTGTCGTTCCGCCAGATTGACGGTGAAGAAGCCGGATCAAGGAGTCAGACTCGACGATTCTGACGAGACGCCCCCTGCCGATAGCGTTCTGACTTGCGATCACCGCCGTGCCCACGGGACTGCGCCGGCCGTGCCAGTGTCTTCTCCATCTTGCCCTTGAAGCGGTCGCTACCGAGCACCCAGGCTTTGTTCGTTGCCTCGCGTATCGCGGTTAATGTCTTCTCCGGTAGTTGGGCGCGAAACAGTTGGCGGTACGCCGCTTGTCGGGCCGCGGCGGTTGAACCTAGCCGCTTATATTCCCGGTGCGGGGTGAGTAGGGGATCCGCTTTCCCTAAGGCGTTATATCGGTAGCTCGACCAGGGATAGTCCGCCGGATGCGTGGCCAGGTGGCGTGCCCGCACGGGATTGTGTTCGATGTAGCGCATGCAGGTGAGCAGGTACGGCTCGCTATCAATCAGTGTCGCGCGATAGCGTCCTTCCCAGAGGGTGCCGGTGCGCCGGTAGCGGTGGTTGAAATATTGCACGTAGTAACGCCCGAGCATCTGCATCATCTGGCCGATGCCGTTGTCGCGCTGGGGCGTAACCAGCAGGTGTACGTGATTGGTCATGAGCACATACGCGTGGAGGTCGCAATCGTGCTTTTCGGCAGCGGCTCGCAGCTTTTCCAGATAAAAACGATAGTCGCCCTCGGCGCGAAATATCGCGTCGCGATTGTTTCCGCGCTGGATCACATGTTGCGGCTGGCCAGGGATGAGGAATCGGGGAAGACGCGCCATCGCCTGTCACCTGCTTGCTGGAGAATGGCTCACGAGGTTACCCGTCTTCTGAGGGGGAATCAACGAGTCTGACCCCTTGATCCTCTCGTAGTAACGCCCGAGCATCTGCATCATCTGGCCGATGCCGTTGTCGCGATGGGGCGTAACCAGCAGGTGCACGTGATTGGTCATGAGCACATACGCGTGAAGGTCGCAATTGTGCTTTTCGGCAGCGACTCGCAGCTTTTCCAGATAAAAACGATAGTCGCCCTCGGCGCGAAATATCGCGTCGCGATTGTTGCCGCGCTGGATCACATGTTGCGGCTGGCCAGGGATGAGGAATCGGGGAAGACGCGCCATCGCCTGTCACTTGCTTGATGGAGAATGGCCCTTGAGGGTACCCGTCGTCTGAGGGGGAATCAATGGGTCTGACCCCTTGATCCCTCTGCTTCATAGAGCTGACCGGAACGCAGTGCGGACGGCACTGTGTTGTTTGCCACTTCTAATCAACGCACATGAGTCTCCATTGCCCGCTTCTAGCCTCCTCAGGGCTAAGTTCAACTTGTTCCGGTGTCTCAAATGCCCTCTGAGTAACAGCCGCATTCTTGTTAAGCAACTGCGTTTCGCCGGAAAGTATCAGCGTCTGCCGCACTTCATCACCTCTCTTTAATTCGCATCGACTATTTCGCGGGGGCACTCTGGCTCCATCAACGTCGCATGCAAACACGGTGTTCCCGGTCGAAAGACGAAAAACTTCTCGCACCTTGAGTTCAATTGTCATACCTGCCTCACAAGCCTTTCTCTTTGAGGATTTGCAAAATACGAACATCTTCGTTGCCTAATCCAAGCATTCTTTGGTGACGAATCATGAAATCCTTGACGTGAGTTTCCGCGCTACCATAGCCGCTAGTCCCAAGTCGATCAATGATACCCAATCGCTCTTGAGTCCCGTGCAAAAACTCCTCAAGGACTGCGGCCTTACTCGGATTTTCACGAAGAATGATGCTAGACCTATTCACACCACCAACAGATGCCTCCGCGCCGAAATAATCCAACATTCGCAACTCTTCAGAACCAGGTCGTGCTATTAGCAAATCTCGCTTGTTGCCGACTGCCGCAAGAAGCTCGGATGACGCTGGCTCAACGCCCATCAATTCCTTAGGGCTGAACAACATCCTATTGTTTGCAACACCCAAATCGCCAAACAACCCGCTAAATTTAGATATACTGCTGGACCGCACGTACCTTGTAGCACCAATTTCCGGCACCAACATAAACGGCAAATTCTCTCCCGCAAACTCACCGCCATAGGCAAAAATCGAATTGATCGCCAGCTGTCGAGTGATCGGATCCCCCGACGTCACTTCAGTTACTGGCACGCTATGGAAGCGACTATTAAATGCATCACGATTCTGTGCTTGCTGTCTCTGCAATTGCAACGGGCCTGGATCTGTAGCGAATGATCCATCAAAAAGTGATCCAATAAGCGACGCATATAGTTCACCAAAATCCACTATATTCTGCACGCCTCGTCTCACACTGGCGTTAAACGCATCACTTGTCTTTGGGCCGTTAACAAGGAAATCAAGCTGCTGTCTGTCTATCAGTTGCGCATTTTCAGCCGCTAGTGCGCTACCTACCGCCGCCTGTTGTTCGGGAGTAAGCCGCAGACGCAAGGGGCCTTTCGAAGAGGCATCTACTGAATTGCTCGCAGAAGAGCGCGTAATGTCTTTATTCCTTTTCTCCTCCGCCGGCACGTCAGGCCGCTCATAGTCATAAATTTCCTCCCAAGCCCGATCATTCAATACATCATTACGATCCTGCTCGGCATTACGCAGATAATTCCTACCCCATTGCTCGTACAGATCGTCCCCGCGATCTTGTTCGGCGTTCAGCTGCATCGCCCTCTCTCGATTCCTGGAGGGTTGGTCCATAACAAACTGCCGCTGTAAGTCATATCGCCGGTTCCGTTCGGTGTTCTCCACCATCGAACTGCCAATAGCGTGACCCAGCGCCGTTGCCGCCACACTTACGAAATCGAATTGAGATTCCGGATCGTCCTTGTCGTAGATCGCGTTGTTGACCGCGCCTTGCACCAAACTATCGCGGAGTCCCTTGGTGAAATTTTCACCGAAGCCTACCGGATTTCGACCAGGGCCCATTTGTGCAGTGATTCCGCTAGCCAATCCTGCCGCCGCGACTCCCTGCCAATCAAATTTCTTCTGGTTACCGATAGCGATGTTAAGGCCCTGCGATACTGTATTGCGCAGCATGCTATTTAACATGGTGCTGGCGGTAGATGTATTTTCAGCAACGCTGATACCTTCCGATTGAAAGACACCTGCCATCGCTGCATCCACAGCAACTCGCTTCCAATTGATCTTGTCCTGCAGCCCCAGCGCCACCGCCGTCATTTGGCTAGCGACGCTAGCGAAGCCGGTTACCGCCATTACTTGCGGCCAGGTGGTCTCTGCGGCATAGGCTCCGCCGACATAGCAGATAACGATGAAAATAATGATGGCAATCAACATCGCAAATATATGGCTCTTTGGCTTCGCTGCCGGCAATGTCGGTGTGGTATCTCCAAGTATCAATCGTGGGTCGTACGGTCGAAACGTTTCCGATGTGTTGTGAACGTTGGTGACGACATTGGGGATCGCGAGCCGCGTACCAGCAGGCAAGGCTTCCGAGCCGGTTAGGCCGTTGGCGTCGGCAATGAGATACCAAAGTGATGCGTCACCCCATACGGCCGATGCAATACTCTGCAACGTGTCGCCGGCATTGACGACATAGGTGCCCGGTGTTTTGCTCGGGTAGTCTGGGCCGATCGGTCGGAAGTTTTGATCGAAGTCAGCCGACGTGACGGGAGTCACTCGGTCTTTGAGATCACCGTGGATATGGCCACCGCCCTTGTCTTTACGATCGGCCAGGACTTGGGCGTAGTCGATGCGGCTCGGGACTTTATCGGTTCCAACGTCGCCAATGGCAATACCGTTCAAATAGAAAAAGCGGCGGATGATGGGTTCTTTGGGATGAGCAACCTGAATCTCCACCTCGGACTGATAGCGTTTCATCACCTGCCCGAGGTGATTGTTTACGTAACGGATCGTGCGGTCTTGCACGTGATCATAAAGTTCGCGCAAGTGTCCATTAGCATCGTATTTATACGTGGTCGTGCCCGGTTTCCAACTTGCAACATCCTTCGCGTCGCCTTTGATGGTGACAGAGCTCTGCTTATAGCCGTCCCATTTAGCGTATGCGTAGTATTGCCAGATGTTGGGATACTTACGGGTATTGGGTATTCCGTCTTCGAGCGTTCGGGTATAGCTGTTGGCGAGCGTACCGTCCGCTAGGTAGCTGAAGGTGGTGATATTCTTGATATGGGGATCGGAGATATCTATATCCCGCTGCACCAGCAACGTATTGTCATCGTCGTACACATATTGCTCATGCCTGGTGATCACGCTGCTCGTGTTGTATTCGTAATAATCCGACATCTGACCCAGCGCGTTGTTCACCCGATACGAACGCAACACGGGAGTGGCGCCTTGTGTCGTCGCGAGTGCTACCGTGCGCAAGGTACCGTTGGCGTTGTACTCGTTGACCCCTACCCCCAGCAGCGTTCCCTCTTCCCTTGCGGGAGAGGGGGAACCATTACTAGCGTTATATCACCCCTCTCCCCGGCCCTCTCCCGCAAGGGAAGAGGGAGTATCTGCGGATATGCTTCGGCTTTTGCTTAAGTAAGTGCCATTCGGGTCGAACCGCAATGGCGCTGCGCACCCAATCCAGGTCCTTACGAGAAAAACAGCACAGCGAGGGCTTCGAAAAAAAAACGGCCGGGCAAATGCCCGGCCGTTTGTACTACGGATAGCGTCGTACGGTTAGAACAACCCGACGATCTTTCCTTCATCGTTGACGTCGATCGCATTCGCCGACGGTACCTTCGGCAAGCCTGGCATGGTCATGATGTCACCGCAGACCATGACGACGAACTCGGCACCCGCTGCGAGCCGAACCTCACGCACGTTGATCACGTGGCCAGAGGGTGCGCCCTTAAGCTGCGGATCGGTCGAGAACGAGTACTGGGTCTTGGCGACGCAAACCGGATAGTGGCCGTAACCGTCGTCCTGCAACTTTTTGATCTGCGCACGCACCTTGCTATCGGCAGTGATATCACTCGCACCGTAGATTTTGGTGGCGATGGTTTTCATCTTGTCCCATAGCGGTAAGCTCTCTTCGTAAACGAAACGAAAATCCGCTGGTACACGCTCGACCAACTCGACCACGGCACGCGCCACTTCTTCCGCGCCCTTGCCGCCTTCCGCCCAATGCCGCGCCAGCACCACCGGCGCTTCGTGATGCGCCATCTTGCGCTTCAGCAGGTCGATTTCGGCTTGCGTATCGAACGTGAAGTGGTTGATCGACACCACGCACGGTAAGCCGTAGTGGTTGCGCACGTTGTTCACATGGCGCTCGAGGTTAGCGATACCCTTTTCCAGAGCCGGCAGGTTTTCCTTGTTGAGCTCCTTCAAATCGGCGCCGCCATGGAACTTGAGCGCACGGACCGTGGCAACGATAACCACCGCCGACGGCCGCAGACCGCTCTTGCGGCACTTGATGTCGATGAACTTCTCGGCACCGAGGTCAGCGCCGAAACCGGCTTCGGTCACGACATAGTCACCGAGCTTGAGTGCGGTCTGGGTGGCGATGACCGAGTTGCAACCATGAGCGATATTGGCGAACGGACCGCCGTGTACGAACGCCGGATTGTTTTCCAGTGTCTGTACCAGGTTCGGCTTGATGGCGTCCTTCAACAACGCCGTCATCGCGCCCTGTGCGTTTAAATCGCGCGCCAAAATCGGCTTGCTGTCGCGCGTGTAGCCGACGACGATATTGCCCAAGCGCGTTTTCAGATCCTTAAGCGAGGTCGAGAGGCAGAAGATCGCCATGACTTCGGAGGCGACGACGATGTCGAAACCATCCTGCCGCGGATAACCGTTACCCGGGCCACCGAGCGAGCAGGTGATGTCACGCAGCGCGCGATCGTTCATGTCCATCACGCGCTTCCAGGCGATGCGGCGCACGTCGAAGCTGAGCTCGTTGCCGTGGTGAATGTGGTTGTCGATGAGGGCCGCCAACAGGTTGTTGGCCAGCGCGATCGCGTTGAAGTCGCCGGTGAAGTGCAGATTGATGTCTTCCATCGGCACGATCTGCGCGTAACCGCCGCCGGCGGCGCCGCCCTTCATGCCGAATACGGGGCCCAAGCTCGGCTCGCGCAAGCAAATGACGGTCTTCTTGCCGATGCGGTTGAGCGCGTCGCCCAAACCGACGGTGGTCGTCGTCTTGCCCTCGCCCGCCGGTGTCGGGCTAATGGCGGTCACGAGGATCAACTTGCCGTCGGGCTTCTTCTTAAGTGTGTCGATGTATTCGAGCGACACTTTGGCCTTGTAGTGGCCGTAAGGCTCCAGGTGCGCCTCGTCAATGCCGAGCCCCTTCGCGATTTCGGTAATGCGCTTCATCTTCGCTTTCTGGGCAATTTCGATATCGGATGGCACGTTCGTCACTCCTCCAAGTCAATTTGTTTAAATGATGCAACGGCTAATGATCGCCGATCTGTGCTTCTCGACCGAACGGAATCACGTCACCGACAAGCCGCTTTGCGTCAGGGGCAACCTACATACGCGATTTATTGGGAGAGTCGCCGCGTCGGTACTGCTTACGGATAGCACACTTGCCTATGCCTTGTTGCGTATTACTCCATTTTTCAGCGGCGGAATACTACCGTTGTTCGCATCGTTAATACGTCAATGCTGAAGAAATTTTAGGCGCAATTCTGGATCTCGATGGGTGTGCAGGGGCTGCCTATCTCCCTTATTTAGAGTTGCATGAACCCCTAACTCTAAAATATTTGTTGTAAATTTGTATCAAATACGCGACATAATTTAAGTCGACAGATAGAAAACAGTATCTAAGTATTATACAACTTATTGTATTTTATACTTAAAGTTAAGCAACTAGGGATGCTAGTTTAACTTTGACTCTCAATACAACTTTGTGGTGAAAATGTCGCACGCTGCAAAAAACATTGCTATTATCCAATCCGACCTTGGGTCCCTTTCAAGGCATGAAGCAAACAAATCAACCACTGAGGGAATTAGACGATGTTTAAGAAGACAGCTATTGCGCTTGCTGTAGCAACCGTTGCTGCAGTTCCCCTTGCCCAAGCTGATACGGGCCCGACACTTTATGGTCGCTTAGATATGGCCTGGCGGTTTAGCGATGCCGGCGGCGACGCAGACACCATTGCCGACCTTAATGGTTCGCTTTCGCGCTTCGGTATCATGGGCGACGAAGATCTCGGCGGCGGCACCAGCATATTCTACAAAATGGAATTCAAAGTACTTGCCGATGACACCACGGTCAGCGATCAACAGCGCCTCAGCTATATCGGTATCAAAGGTGGCTTCGGTAGCTTCAGCGCCGGTCGTCAATGGAGCGCTTATTACAACAATGTCGGCACGTTTACCGACCCGACGGAAGTGGTTGGTACCGCGTATCTCTCCACGTACGTCGACCGTATTTCCAACATCTTCAAGTACAGCAACAGCTTTGGTCCGGTAAGCTTGGAAGCCGATGTGCAATCTGACACCGGCGGCAACGACAACACTGTTGACCGTTACACCTTCGGTGGCACTTTCACCGCAGGCCCGGTGGCGGTTGGCCTAGGCTACGACAACATTAAAGGCACCACTGATACGTCGCCTGTGATTGAAGATGTAACGACGACGGGTATCGCCGGAAGCGTCAAGATTGGCAGCATGGTTTCGCTCGACCTCGGCTACGAAATTGCGGACGACAACAGCGCAAACAAAGAGAAGGCCATCAACGGCCGCGTGAATCTGACCTTCGGTGGCGGCTGGAGCACCATGATCGGTTATGGCGTGGCTAAGGATGACGATGAAGATCTGTACGGCACGACCGACCTCAAAGAAGACAAAGTAACCTGGTTCCAAGTCAACAAAGAAATCAGCAAAAAAACCAGAACCTACTTTGAGTATCGCAGCGACAGCTACACCGTCGCTGATGGTGCCACCGCGCAAGAGGACACATCGTTGTACTTGATCGCTCTCAGCACCAACTTCTAATCGATTCCAGAACGATTTTCGAACTGGCAGTTAGAAGCGGAAAGGGCACCCGAGTTGGGTGCCCTTTCTTTTCGCCCAATTAAAATTGATTACGTCGAGTCACTACCGATAATTTTTATCAACGGCTCGAGATGGGGCCGATAATTCCGCCACCGCTGCTTCGACTGCGTATAGATAGGTTGGCGCACTTGCCAAATACTGAGCGTTCTAACCGATCGCTCTAGTTTATAAAACTGCAAACACGCCTCGTCCCACGGCAGTTGCAGATAGTCGATCAACCGCCTCGCTTCGATCTCCACATCAGAAATTACCGTTTCATAGTCGATATCCAATAGTTGGATCGGCAACACCTGCTGCCAGTGGCGCATCAGCCGTTCGTACTCTTTGAAGTACAGCCCGGTCTCTTCAAGACGGTAAGCGTAATCCGCACCTTTCGGAAAATACTGAAAGAAATTAGATAGGCAGGTATCCAACGGATGCCGCCGACAATGGATAATTTTTGCGTTGGGAAAGAGTAAAGCAATCAATCCCAGATGGATAAAATTAAACGGCATTTTATCCGTCACGCGGAGAATGTCCGGGCTCGTTACATCGCGCGTTAAACGATGCACATACTCGCTTGCCGTCGATCTAACTTCATCCGCACTCCATTCCGAGACGAACTCGGGATAGTTTCGTGGTGCCCTGCCCGGTGGGTTTTCCAGTTGATGAATAAGATCACCGATCTTGATCAACTCGCCGGCGCCGAACACGCGCGGATGGCTGGCCACAATCTGCTCGATCAGGGTCGTGCCGGACCGTGGCATACCGACGATAAAAACCGGCGTTTCGTCGTTCGATCCGCGAATGACGTTGCGCGCAAAAAACTCGGCGTCAAATAAATCGATGATTCGATCGACATGCGATCGAAAGTGATTGATATCGAATAACGTAAAGCGACGCTTAATCTGATTGGCTTTCTCATAACAAGCGAACGCCTTGTCGTATAGATTGCAGTCGTCGTACGCCTTGCCTAAGGCAAAGCACAGGTGCATCGTCTGAACGTCATTTAGCGAACCCTCTGCCAATAGCCGTTGCATTCGCTGAACATCGTCATTTTCCAGCGATTTAATTTTCTTGCCGGTGACAATATTTCGGTACGCTTCGGTAAAGCAGGCATCGACTGCTAAGGCTTGGCGATAGGCTGCCTCTGCGTCCTCAAGCTGACCCTTAGCCGCCAATGCCAACCCTAGATTGTTATGCGCCGCCGCGAAATTTGGATTTAACTCGATCGCCTTGTGATAAGCCGTCTCTGCCTCCACCATGCGCTCTTGGCTGGCCAAACAATTGCCTAAGTTCGAATACGCCTCGGCATAATCACTGCGTAACGACAGAGCGATACGAAATGCCGCCTCCGCCTCAGACCATCGACCTAGCCGATCGAGCGCCACCCCCAAATTATTTTGTGCTTCGATATCATCCGGTCGCATCGTCATAAAACGCCGATAGGCGTCGACTGCCTCGACATGCCGCTGCTGCAACAGCATTATCCGACCCAAATCGCCCCACGCCTCGGCGTGACCCTGATTAATTTCGATAGCGCGCCGGAATGCCTGCTCGGCCGAATCCGCGTTGCCGGCGAGATTCAAGAGCACACCCAAACGATGCTGCAGGTCGGCGTCGGCCGGCGAAAAATGGGCGGCTTGCGTGTAGACCGGTAGGGCCTCCTGCAACTTTCCTTGCGATACCAGCAAGTTGCCTAAATTATTGAGCGCTTCCGCCCAACTCGGCTTGAGACCCACCACACGACGGTAGGCGTCGATCGCCTCGGCAGCATTACCCTGTTCGCGTAACACATTGCCGAGGTTGAACCAGATTTCGGCCTGATCAGGTTTAAGCGCCAGCGCACGACGGTAATGCACGACCGACTCATCGCGCGCACCGCGCAAATGCAGTACTTGCCCCAAGTTGTAAGCGACGGCAGCGCTCTGCGGCGCCAATTCGGATGCCCGCCGGAAGCCTTCCTCGGCGGCGGCATAGTGTCCCCGTTGAAATTGCTCGGCGGCAACGGCGAATATTTCCTGTAAGGTCGACGGCGCACCGGCGGGCGCCACCCGTTTCAGTCTTGCCTGCTGCTCTCTTCGCTCTTTCCTATTCATGGCTCTCGACCATCGGGGGCGTTGACACCCGTTTTTGGCAACCCTAGTATGCCCGCGCTATTCATTGGTGCTGCAGGTGTTCCCGGATTCTATCCGGGAATGAAACGGGAAGCCGGTGCGTCTTTACAAAGCCGGCGCTGCCCCCGCAACGGTAAGCGAGTCGACACGGACCATGTGCCACTGTTTCGTCACTCCGACGGGATGGGAAGGCGGCCCGTCTATCGCGAGCCCGGAGACCGGCCTGCTGCTCGATCCTATATATATGATGCCGCGGTGGGCGGCGCGGAGATAAGCATTTATACCCTCTGCCGTTCTGCGTTCGCCTGCCCGATTAGCCACCCGGCGACCTGGCGATATCTATCTATACCACGGCGTTCCTCGGACCCCCGGGCAACCGCTACACTGTTCGCCCCATGAAAGACCCCACACAGGATTTTAGCGACGCCGAGCGCGCCGCCGTCTATCGAGTCATCGCCGAGCGCCGCGACATGCGCCACTTTCGGCGCGGACCGATCGACGACGCCACCTTGCAACGCCTACTCGCCGCCGCCCATCGCGCACCCAGCGTCGGGCTAATGCAACCCTGGCGCTTTTTACGCATTACCGATGCGGCGTTGCGCCGCGACATTCATGCGCTGGTCGACGCCGAACGCCAAGAAACCGCAAAAGCGCTCGGCGAGCGCAACGCTGAGTTCATGCGACTCAAGGTCGAAGGCATTCTCGACTGCGGTGTGCTGTTGGTCGCCGCGTTGTGCGATAAACGCGAACAGCATGTGTTCGGCCGACGCACGTTACCGGAGATGGACTTGGCGTCGGTCGCCTGCGCCATTCAAAACTTGTGGCTCGCGGCTCGTGCCGAAAGCATCGGCATGGGCTGGGTGTCGCTGTTCGATCCGGTCGCCCTCGCCCGCTTACTACAAATGCCGAGCGGTGCCAAACCGATTGCCGTGCTTTGCCTCGGTCAAGTTGATGCGTTCTATCCGGCACCGATGTTGGAACTCGAAAACTGGACGCGCGCTAAACCACTGGAAGAAATGCTGTACGACAATACTTGGAATGCCAGCGAGTAATGCTAACGCTACTCGCCATCGTTGCCGCATTGACGCTCGACCTGCTGCTCGGCGAACCGCGGCGCTTCCATCCATTGATCGGATTCGGTCGACTGGCAAACATCGTCGAGCGCGGTTGCTACGGTAATTCCAAGGGGCGCGGTGTGGTAGCTGTGCTGTTATTGCTGCTCCCGTTCGCCGCTATTTCGGCATTGACACAATTTACGCCAATCGCCGCGGTGCTCGACGCTGTGATTTTGTATCTTGCCATCGGCTGGCGCAGCCTCGGCGAGCACACGCGGCCTGTGGGCGTCGCGCTGCGCGACGGTGACTTGGCGCAGGCACGCGAGCGCGTCGGTCGCGTGGTAAGTCGTGATACCGCGCCGATGGAATCCAACGATGTCGCTAAAGCTGCGGTTGAATCGGTGCTGGAGAATGGCAACGATGCCATCTTCGGCGCGATCTTTTGGTTTGCCATCGTCGGCGCACCGGGCGCGGTCGTTTTCCGTCTGGCGAACACGCTCGATGCGATGTGGGGTTATCGTAACGACCGTTACCGTCGGTTCGGCTGGGCGGCGGCGCGCTTCGACGATGTGCTCAACTTTATTCCGGCGCGTTTGACCGCGTTGAGCTATGCCATCGCCGGTCAAACGCGCAATGCCCTACGTTGCTGGCGCGCGCAAGCACGCTCTTGGAAGAGTCCCAATGCCGGACCGGTAATGGCCGCTGGTGCCGGCAGCTTGGGACTCGCGCTCGGCGGACCGGCGTGGTACCGCGGCAAACTTGAGACACGCCCGCCGCTCGGTGCCGGACGTGCACCCGACGCCAACGACATCGGCCGCGCACTACGTCTAATCCATCGCAGTCTGTTGATATGGCTGGCCGTGCTTGCCGGAGGAATACTGCTTGTCGAACGCTTCCTCCGCTAACACAACTCAACTGTTGCCGCATGGCGGTCGCCTACGCGCGGCAGCGGCGCAATACCGTATCCCGCTGGCCGATTGGCTCGACCTCTCGACCGGTATCAATCCTAACGGTTGGCCGATACCGTTGTTACCGTCGTCGCTGTGGGCGCGGCTACCGGAGGATGACGACGAGCTCGAACCCGCAGCACGCGCCTACTACGGAACCGACAGCCTATTGCCTGTCGCCGGATCGCAGGCGGCGATCCAAGCATTGCCGTTACTACGAGCGCGTTCGCGTATCGGCGTACTGGCGCCGAGTTATGCCGAGCATGCGCACGCGTGGCGCCGCGCCGGTCATGAGGTAATACCGATAAGCGCTGAAGAAGTTGCCACACAGACGATTAACTCGCTCGATGTATTGCTGCTCGTCCAACCGAACAATCCTACCGGCGCGCGTTTCGCTCGTGAACAATTATTGACCTGCCATCGCCACCTCGCCGCCGGCGGCGGCTGGCTGATCGTCGATGAAGCCTTCATCGATGCAACGCCCGAGCAAAGTCTTACGCCGTTGTGCGCGCAAGCGGGTCTTGTTGTGCTGCGTTCGCTCGGTAAGTTTTTTGGCCTTGCCGGTGCGCGCGTCGGTTTTGTTAGCGCCGAAGCGGCATTGCTCGACAAACTGAAAACACAACTCGGTCCGTGGACAGTGCCGGCACCGTCGCGCTGGATAGCGACGCGCGCACTCAACGATCGCAGCTGGCACGAGCAAACCCGCCGACAACTCGTGCTTTCGCAGCAACGGCTAACCGCACTGTTGCAACGCCACGCACTGACACCGGCCGGCGGTTGCGCGCTGTTTCAATGGCTGCCGACAGCACGTGCCGCGGAACTGCACGATGCCTTTGCACAGCGCGGCATTCTCACGCGCCTGTTCGAGCAACCGGCGAGCCTGCGCTTCGGACTGCCCGGCACAGAAGCCGATTGGGTCCGACTCGACCAGGCGCTCGCCGATATTTCCCCCCGCCATTTGACCGGTACCGGTACATGAACGCGCACACGTTGATGGTGCAAGGCACAACTTCCGATGCCGGCAAAAGCACGCTGGTCACCGGCTTGTGCCGCTGGCTGCGGCGTCGCGGTGTGCGCGTCGCACCGTTCAAGCCGCAGAACATGGCGCTGAACAGCGCCGTCACTAGCGACGGCGGCGAGATCGGCCGCGCACAAGCGGTACAGGCGCAAGCTTGCGGCCTAGCGCCGCATACCGACATGAATCCAGTGCTGCTCAAGCCCAACACCGACATCGGTGCGCAAGTGATCATCCACGGCCGTGCGATCGGCAACATGGATGCGGTGGCTTATCACGACTACAAACGTACCGCGCGCCAGGCAGTGCTTGAATCGCACGCGCGTTTAACGACGCACTACGAGCGCATCATCGTCGAAGGCGCGGGTTCGCCGGCCGAGATCAATCTGCGCGCGAACGATATCGCGAACATGGGTTTCGCCGAAGCCATCGACTGTCCGGTGATCCTGGTCGCCGACATCGATCGCGGCGGTGTGTTCGCGCACTTGGTCGGAACACTCGCCTTGCTGAGCGAGAACGAACAAAAACGCGTGGCCGGTTTCGTCATCAATCGCTTCCGCGGCGATATCGCCTTGCTGCAGCCGGGACTCGACTGGCTCGAAGCACACACCGGCAAACCGGTATTCGGCGTGTTGCCGTACCTGCAAGGACTACATCTGGAAGCGGAAGACGCGTTGCCGCGAGCGGCCACGCACGGTAGCGCCGACGGTCAGCGTCTACGCGTCATCGTTCCGGTGATGCCGCGTATCAGCAACCACACCGACTTCGATCCGCTGCGGCTGCATCCGCAAGTCGACTTTCGTTTCATCGGTCCGCGCGAATCGATTCCACCGGCCGATCTTATTGTCCTGCCCGGCTCGAAATCCGTGCGCGGCGATCTCGCGTGGCTGCGCGAACAAGGTTGGGAAGCGGCCATCGCCCGGCATTTGCGTTACGGCGGCAAAGTGATCGGCGTATGCGGTGGCTTCCAGATGCTGGGCAAAGCGATTCGCGATCCTTACGCCGTCGAAGGCGATGCCGGCAGTAGTCCGGGCCTCGGTTTACTGGATATGGAGACGACGCTGGAGCAGGAGAAGCAACTGCGAAATGTTCGCGGCCGCTTGACGCTCGACGACAGCGCCATCAGCGGATACGAAATTCATGCCGGCGTGACTCACGGCAATGCGCTGCAACGACCGGCGATTAAGCTCGAGCAGCGCGACGACGGCGCCATCAGCGACGATGGGCAAATTATCGGTACCTACTTGCACGGCCTGTTCGAATCGACCGACGCGTTGAACATGCTGCTGGCATGGGCCGGACTCCGTGCACCGCAAACGCCGGACTATCAACAATTGCGCGAGGCCGGTATCGATCGTTTGGCGGATGCGGTCGCGCAGCACCTCGATACGACATCGCTACTAAAACTCCTGGATCTGTCTCCGGGAGAAACGGCAACCGCAGCCATTCCCCTCTCCCCTTGTGCTGCGCATGGAGGCGCGAATGTCGCGGGCGCAGGATGCGCAGGAGCGACCGGGAGAGGGGCCAGGGGAGAGGGGTGATCATATGTGGTTCAGATATTTTCCCCCTCTCCCTTGTTCCCTCCCCCGCGAGGGGGGAGGGAGACGCTCGATTATGCAGCGAGCGGAACACTAGCAGATGAAGAACCTGATCCTCGGTGGTGTCCGTTCCGGCAAAAGCCGATTGGCGGAAATGTTGGCACTGAAAAGTGGTTTACCGGTGACGTATATCGCGACCGCAACCGTCGGCGACGGCGAGATGAGCGTACGTATTGCCGCGCATCGCGCCCGCCGGCCGACGGACTGGGGGCTGGTGGAAGAACCACGCGCGCTGGCAGCGGCACTCCGCGCGCATGCCGCGCCGGATCGTTGCCTGCTGGTCGACTGCCTAACACTGTGGCTCACCAATTGGCTGGTCGCCGCCGACGACACCGGCTTCGCGCGCGAACGCAACGCCATGCTCGCCGCCGTCGCCGGGTTGCCCGGCGAAATTATTATGGTGAGCAACGAAACCAATCTCGGCATCACGCCGCTCGGCGAACTGACTCGTCGCTTCTGCGACGAAGCCGGATACTTGCATCAAGATTTGGCCCAGTCCTGCGATCGCGTCGTGCTCGTCGTCGCCGGACTACCGATGATTCTCAAAGGGGAACCACTGTGACACAAACGATCGATTGGCTGAACGTACCGGCCGCTAACCACCACGACGCCGCCCGCCGCGAGGCCGAGGCCCGACAGCAGATATTGACCAAGCCGCCGGGCGCACTCGGGCGCCTGGAAACACTGGCGATTCGCTTGGCGACGCTGCAAGGCGTCAGTCGCCCGGCGGTAGACCGCGTGCATATCACCGTGTTTGCCGGCGATCACGGCATCGCCGCCGAAGGCGTATCGGCGTTTCCGCAAGCGGTCACCGGCGAAATGGTACGCAACTTCGCCCGCGGTGGCGCCGCTATTAGCGTGCTTGCCCGCACGCTCGGCGCGTCGCTTGAAGTCATTAACCTCGGCACCGTTAACGATCCGGGGGCGCTCGATGGCGTCAAGAGTTACAACCTCGGTGCCGGCACCGCCAACTTCGCGCGCGAACCGGCGATGACCGAGCATCAACTGGCGTGTGCACTGCATGCTGGCCGCCATGCCGCCGAACGTGCGCACTTAGCGTCGGCGCAGTTGTTCGTCGGCGGCGAGATGGGCATCGCCAACACAACTGCGGCGACAGCACTAGCCTGCGCGCTGCTCGACGCCGCGCCGGATCAACTCGTCGGCCCCGGCACCGGCCTTAACGCCGAAGGTGTCAGCCACAAAGCCCAAGTCATTCGGCGCGCGCTCGATTTCCACAAGAGTCACCTTCACTCGCCGCTCGAAGTCCTACGCCGCGTCGGTGGCTTCGAAATCGCCGCCCTCGCCGGCAGTTACATCGCCTGCGCGCAAATGGGCCTGCCAGTGCTGGTCGATGGATTCATCACCAGCGCCGCCGCCCTCGTCGCCGTGCGCTTGCGCCCGGGCGTCGAGAACTGGTTGCTGTACTCGCACGCGTCGGCGGAACCCGGCCACCGCCGTATGTTGTCCGCACTCAGCGCGCAACCGCTGCTCGACCTTGGCATGCGTCTCGGCGAAGGCAGCGGTGCGGCGGCGACGGTGCCGTTATTACGAATGGCGTGTGCGCTGCACAACGAGATGGCAACGTTCGCGGAAGCGGGAGTGTCGGAGAAGTCGAGCTAGGCGTCCCCCTCCCCCCTTGCGGGGGAGGGGACAGGGGAGAGGGGGAGTGAACGACATCAACCACGTCAAACGTCTACGCCAAGAAATGACGCAGGCCGAACGTTTGTTGTGGCGACATCTCCGCGCACATCGCTTATTGGGCGAGAAATTTCGCCGACAACAACTGCTCGGTAACTACATCGTCGATTTCGTGCACTTCAGCGCACGGCTCATTGTCGAAGCAGATGGTGGTCAGCATGCGGACAGCTTTAATGATCAGAAGCGTGATGCGTGGTTACGATCGCAAGGATTTAGAATTCTGCGGTTCTGGAACAATGAAATTCTGACCCAACCTAAATCGGTGTTAGAGCGAATATTGGCGGAACTTAATACGCCCCCTCTCCCCCGTCCCCTCCCCCGCGAGGGGGGAGGGGCGCCTATTTCCATAGACCTGTTACGCCACGGCTATGTTGAAGGCGGTCCGTGCTATCGCGGCATCACCGACGATCCGCTCAGCGCCGCGGGTTGGGAGCAAATGTGGGCCGCGGTTAGCGGTGACATCCGTTGGGACGGCATTGTCACCTCGCCGCTGACTCGTTGCGCCGCCTTCGCCCGCGCGTTAGCCGAGCAGCGCGCGTTGCCGCTGCAAATCGATGCACGTCTGCAAGAAATGAATTTCGGTCGTTGGGAGGGCCGCACGGCGGCGCAACTGCTGGAAACGGATGCCGACGCCCTCACCGGCTTCTGGCAAGATCCCTGGAACCGCGGTCCGCCGGGCGGCGAATCTTTGGCGCAGGTACGAGCGCGCGTACTCGATGCTTGGGGCGACATCGTTGCGCAGCGCCGGCGACTGCTCGTAGTGGCGCACGGTGGTCCGATCCGGGTAATTCTGTGCCATGTACTGAATCATCCACTCGCTAAGCTGCTCGAGATCGACGTACCGTACGCGGCATTGCGTCGCATCGACGTACCGATGGCAGATACGCCGGAGAACCAAACGCCGTGAATCCGCTCTACCCGTTTCTTATCGCGTTGCAGTTTCTCACACGCTTACCGGTACGGCTGGCGCAGGCGGCTGACGAACGCGTGATCGGCCGCTCGCTGCCCTACTATCCGGTGGTCGGGCTATTGCTGGGAATGCTACTGGCGACGCTGGCATGGATGCTGAGCGATGCGCCGGCGCTGCTGCGGGCGGCACTCGTGCTCGGCGGCTGGGTGCTGCTGACCGGTGCACTGCATCTCGATGGGCTCGCCGACAGTGCCGACGCTTGGGTCGGCGGCCTCGGCAATCGCGAGCGCACGCTCGCCATCATGAAAGACCCCTACTGTGGGCCGGCGGCGGTAGTTACGTTGGTGGTTACGCTGCTGATCAAATTCGCTGCCGTGCACGTGTTGGCGACCAACCACTGGCAGGCATTGCTCTTCATTCCGGCGCTGGCGCGCTGCACGCCGCCGCTACTTTTTCTAACGACGCCATATGTTCGCCCAGGTGGGTTGGGAGCGGCGTTAGCGGCGCATCTGCCGCGAGCCGCCTGCATGATCGCCGTCGGCGTCACGGTAGTCGCCACGTTGGCGATCGGCACCCTCGCCGGCTTCTGGGCGCTGCTGGCGTCTGTTGGGGTTTTTGTGTTGTTGCGCCGCGCGATGTGCAAACGCCTCGGCGGCATGACCGGCGATACCGCCGGTGCGCTCATCGAGCTGACCGAGACCGCGGCGTTGGTCGCCGCTGCGCTCATCGCTAGCTGACGACTCGTCAGCGTTGCTTGGTCTGCCACTCCGGGTGAATAAACACGGGCACTTGTTTCGGCGGTAACTGCTTGCCGAGAATAATATCGGCGGCCTTCTCGCCGATCATGATGGTCGGCGCGTTGAGATTGCCGCTGACCACCGCCGGCATAATCGACGCGTCGACGACACGCAATCCTTCCACGCCACGCACGCGCAACTGACCGTCGACCACCGCCATCGGATCGTTGTCGGCGCCCATCTTGCAGGTACACGACGGGTGATAGGCACTCTCGGCCTTCTTCCGTAAATGCGCATCGATCTGGGCATCGGTGATAACCGTCGGTCCCGGCGACAGCTCGACGCCGCGATACGGCTCGAACGCACGTTGCGAAAAAATCTCGCGCGTCAGTCTGACACCGTCGCGAAACTGGCGGCGATCTTCCTCGGTCTGTAAATAGTTGAACAAAATGCGCGGCGGTTGCCGCGGATCGGGCGAGCGCAGCTTGACCCAGCCGGTCGAGGTCGGCCGCATCGGCCCGATGTGCGCCTGAAAGCCGTGTTGCTCGACCTTGTAGCTGCCGTCGTAAGCAATCGCGATCGGCAAGAAATGGTATTGCAGGTCGGGATGCTTGACGCCGGCGCGACTGCGGATGAAACCGCCGGCTTCGAAATGATTGGTCGCACCAACACCGCGGCGGAACAGCAGCCACTCGAGACCGATCATGCCCATGGCGAAGAAATTCTGTGTCGAGTAAAGCGAGATCGGCTGCGTGCACGCGTACTGCACATAGGTTTCGATGTGGTCTTGCAGGTTCTCGCCAACGCCGGGAACGTGCGCTACCGACTTAATGCCGTGTTTCTGCAGCTCATCGGCGTTACCGATACCGGACAACATCAGCAACTGCGGTGAATTGATCGAGCCGCCGGAAACGATTACCTCGCGCTGCGCGCGTACCTGCGTTGTCTGACCCTTGCGAATGTACTCGACACCGATCGCGCGCTTGCCCTCGAACAGCACACGGCTGACCAGGCAGCGCGACACCACCGTAAGGTTCGGCCGCTTCTTCGCAGGGCGAAGATAGGCCATCGCCGTGCTCCAGCGCCGACCTTTGTACGTCGTCCGATCCATCGGTCCGAGGCCTTCCTGGCGATAGCCGTTCATGTCTTCGGTGTAGCCGTAACCGGCTTCCATACCGGCCTTAATGAAGGTGCGGTACAACGGATTCTTCATCTCGCCGGTCGTGACATAGAGTGGACCGTTGCCGCCGTGATAATCGTCGGCGCCTTTGAGGCGGGTCTCAGCCTTCTTGAAATACGGCAAACAATGGGAGTACGACCAGTGCTCGAGACCGGGGGCCGCTGCCCAACCGTCGTAATCGAGCGCGTGGCCGCGGATGTACGCCATGCCATTGATCGACGACGAACCACCGATGACACGGCCGCGCGGGCACGACATACGCCGGTCTTCCATGAACGGTTCCGGCTCGGTTTCGTACGCCCAGTTGTACTTATCGTCGGCCAGCGGATAGGCAAATGCCGACGGCATATGAATAAACAAGCTGTGATCCGGCGGACCTGCCTCGATCAGCAGAACATTGTTTTCCGGCTGCTCGGTCAAACGGTTGGCGAGCACGCAGCCCGCCGAACCGGCGCCGACGATGATGTAATCGAACTCTCTAGAGATGGACATCAACGATTCTCGTGTGCGTCGTGGTTACTGTAGTTATCGCCTTCCTTGTTTGCTTGATCTAATCCGTCCCTACTGCCGGCGACTAATACGGACAAACCACATCGCTCATTTCGACGTAGACGCTCTTCAACTGCGTGTAGTGCTCGAGGGTAGCGAGGCCGTTTTCGCGGCCGAGGCCCGACTGCTTGAAGCCGCCGAACGGGATCTCGACCGGCGTAATGTTGTAGTTGTTGATCCAGCAGACGCCGGCCTCCAGTTGCGCGATCACGCGATGGGCACGCGTGAGATCGCGCGTGAACACGCCGGCGGCGAGGCCGAACTCGGTGGCATTCGCGCGGCGCACGACCTCGGCTTCGTCGGCAAACTTCAGCACTGACATCACCGGTCCGAAGATCTCTTCGCAGACGATCTGCATGTCGTCGGCGCAGTCGGCAAATATCGTCGGCTCGACGAAGTAACCCTTACTCGCGGCGCCACCGCTCGCACGTTTGCCGCCGCACAATAAGCGTGCCGAGCGCTTACCGCTGTCGATGAATTGCAGCACGCTATTCATGTGGCCTTCGGAAATCAAGGCACCAACCTGCGTCTCGGGGTTGAACGGATCGCCGATCTTAAGCTTGCGGGTACGCGCAACCAGCTGCTCGAGGAACCGGTCGTAGATCGATTCATGCACGAATACGCGCGTGCCGTTGGTGCAGATTTCGCCTTGGGTGTAGAAGTTCGCCATCATCGCTGCGGCGACGGCGTTGTTCAGATCGGCGTCGTCGAACACGATCAGCGGCGACTTGCCGCCGAGCTCCAGCGTCACGTGCTTCAGCGTCTCGGCGGCATCGGCCATGACGCGCTTGCCGGTATCGACGCCGCCGGTCAACGACACCTTGGCCACGCCCGGATGGCGCACCAACGCCTGGCCGCTGTGGCGGTCGCCCTGAATCACGTTAAACACACCGGCCGGCAGACCCGCCTCGGTATAGACCTCGGCCAACACCGCCGCCGTCAGCGGCGTCAGCTGCGCCGGCTTGAAGATCATGGCATTGCCACATGCCAGCGCCGGCGCCGATTTCCAGCAGGCGATTTGAATCGGATAGTTCCAGGCGCCGATGCCGACGCACACGCCAAGCGGCTCGCGCCGGGTATAAGCGAACGCGCCCTTGAGCTGATAGTGCTCGCCGTGCAGCGACGCGGCGAGCCCGGCGTAGTACTCGATGCAGTCGGCGCCGGAAAGAACGTCGACCGCTTCCGCCTCTTGAATCGGCTTGCCGGTATCACGCACTTCGAGCTCGGCGATTTCGCGGTTGCGCGCCCGCAGGATCTGCACGGCACGATTAAGGATACGACCGCGCTCGGTGCCAGTCATCACCGACCAAACGGCGAATCCCTCCTGCGCGGCGGCAACCGCCTTGTCGACTTCCACCTGCCCCGCTTTCTCGACATGGCACAACAACTCACCGGTGGCCGGATTGATGTCGGCGAACGTTTCGCCGGATGTGCTCGCGATATAACGACCACCGATGTAACTCTGCTGTACCGAAGACAACTTCATATGACTGAACCTCAACCTGATGAATCGAATGAATTACAAACCGAGATGACTGCGCACGGCGGTCAGACCGTCCCTACCGTCGAAAGTTTTCACACCCTTTAACCAACCGAGAAGAGTGCTTGGGTGCTTCTTTAACCATTCTGTGGCGGCCTCCGCCGGATCGCGCTTTTCAAGAATGGGCCCCATGACCTGGCTTTCCATCGACAACGTGAACTGCAAGTTCTTGATGAAGGTGCCGACATTCGGGCACTTTTCTATATAGTCCGGTGCGACCACGGTAAACACTTCAGCGCCGCCGAAGTTCGGCCCGAAGACATCGTCACCGCCGGACAAGTATGTCATCTGAAACCGTTCGTTCATCGGATGTGGCGCCCAACCGAGGAAGACGACCGGCTTCTTCTGTTTAACCGCGCGCTCGACGTAAGTCAGCATGAATTCTTCGCTCGACTCGACCAACTTGAAACCCTTCAAGTTAAAACTGTCGCCGTCGATCATTTTCTTGATCAGAAGATTGCCGTCATTGCCCGGCTCGAGGCCGTAGATTTCGGCGGCGAGCTGCGTTCGAAACTTGTTGATGTCGGCAAAGCTGTGTAAGCCGGCGTCAGCAACATAAGTAGGTACTGCCAGCGTGTATTTAGCCCCGGTGAGATTCGGCTTTGGCACCATCATCACCGAGCCATCCTTCAAATACGGTTCGGCGATCGGCGTCATGCTCGGATTCCAGTAGCCGAGAAAGACGTTAATCGTTTTACGCTTGATGCCGTCGAATACCTTCGGCACGGCGACGGTAACCCGTTTCGGCTTGTAGCCCAGGCCTTCGAGCACGACCGACGTTAGCGCGGTCGTCGCCTGGATATCGGTCCAGTCGACGTCGGCGAAATTTACCCGCCGACATTCCGCCGGCTCGGCGGCGCTCACCGCCGTTATAGAAAAAACACAAGCCACCAATCCGACAATGGTTATCACACGGCGCAATGAACTCATTTACACACTCCTTATGTTGAGAGCACTTCGTTGGACGATCAAAGTTTGTCTATTTTCGGACAAACGTTTTTATCTGTCGCATTACCGGAGCAGCCGTGGACTGCAGCCGATCCGTGCTAGGAGGACGACCGAACTTCTGACGATAAACGCGGGAAAAATGTTCCAGCGAATCGAAGCCAGTGCAAGCACTAACCTGCGCCACGCTGAGGTTGGTTTGTTGTAGGAGTCGATGGGCCTTGGATAGCCGCAGATGGATGTAATACTTCTGCGGCGCCATGGTGGTGTATTGCTTGAAGTGACGTTCCAATTGCCGACGCGAAAGCCCGACCATGCGCGCGATCTCATCGCAACATATCGGATCTTCCAACGTGCGCTGCATAATCGTGATCGCTTCCAAAACTTGTGGGCTGGCGCTATCGCCGCTCTCGAGGGCGACACTGAGCTGACTCTCGGTCGCCGGGCGTGTCTTGGTGACGAGCATGTGCTGGGAAACTTCGCGAACCAGATCGGTACCGACCAACTCGTTGAGCCAATGCAACATCATGTCGGTCACACTGGTAACACCGGCGCACGTTAGACGACGCGGCTCGATCGCGAATAATTCCGCTTTGGCGTCGACCTTAGGATAGAGTTCGCGGAATCCTTCCAGGTTATCCCAGTGAACTGCCGCGCGACAACCGCTCAACAAACCAGCAGCGGCAAGAATTTCGCTACCCATTTGCACACCGGCGAGCGCCGCGCCGAATAGCGATTGGCGACGCAGCCAATCTTTGGCGCGTTTGTCGTTGGCATAAGTCTTCGATTCGAAGCCGGCGAGAACAAAGACAGCAAAAAATTCTTGATCGTTGGCAATGGCACCGTCGACCGCCACCTGAATCCCGTTGCTGGCAGCGACCGGATGGCCGTCCAACGAAAGCGTGGTCCACTCGAACAATGTTCGTTGCACCAGCCAATTGGCGAACACCAATGGCTCGGTGATCAGGCCCAGCTCGGAACAAAAAAACTGTGGGAGCAACAAAAGGCCAATTTTGCGGGGGGCCGCACGTGCATCCATTTGCACTCGATCTACCGCTCCACTGTTGTTAGTCGTATTCATAACGATCTACCCAGGGTTCGGACGCTACAAATGCTACAGACGAAAGCGCCATCAGGTTGACGTTTTACGACGCTATATGTCGTTTTCTCAGTATAGTCCCTTTTGCTAATAGTCAAATGGCTCTCGCAAATTTAAGCCAATGCGACCCGCGATAGTGCCGATTGTAGATCGGCAAACCCACCCTCCTCGGCCGCCTTGCTGTTGGTGATAAGCAAATCGATACGCTTGACCGGGCAATATGCCACCCGGCTCGCTAAACCGATCTTGCTGTAATCCGCCAAAATAAAGACGCGTTCGGCCCCGGCAACCATGGCGCGAGCGACATCGGCTTCTTGATGGTCGAAATTGGTAGCGCCGTGCTCAAGATCGACACCCACCGGCGACAACAATGCGATATCTGCCCGGTAGCGATAAATTTCGGCCACCGTCAGACTACCGACCGTCGCTGGGGCACGGTCATCCAGTACCCCACCGAGGACAATGAGTTCATTGGCTTTATCCCGCTGTTCCCTCCCGTTGCGCATACTTATCGCAACGTCGAAGGAATTAGTAATGATCGTAAGGCCGCTAAGTTTGGCGAGCTCTTCCGCCAGAATGACAGTGGTACTACCGGCATCGATAAACAGCGTTTGACCGCTGGAAACCATGCTCGCCGTGAGCCGGGCAATCGCGCGCTTGAATTTGACGCGGGTGTGAACGCGCTCCTCGATCGGTGGCTCGTCTTCGACCTTGATAGCGCCGCCATGTACACGCTTCAGCTCGCCCAACGCCTCTAGCTCCAACAAGTCTCGGCGCACTGTTTCGCGCGATACGCCAAGCTCGGTGACGATCTGATCGGTCGAGACTTGCTGGTAGGTTGCCAATAGGCTGCGAATGCAGCGGTAACGCTGTTCTTGCCACATGATCTTTTTCACCTTCGTTAAATTCCGTTTTTCGGGTCCCAACCCATAATGTCGCAAAATCACCGCTTGAATCGAGTTACATTTCAATGGGCTACGCGCTACGTCACGCATTGCCAACCACCGCCGCTAAATCAGCTATCCGCACGTTGTTCAATTTAAATGCTATTTTGCTATTTTCTGTAATCACAATGTTTACGACATTGTATGACGCTTTTCATCAAGTAAATCCACAAATTGCCACTACATTTATCTGAATAAGGTCACCGACCCCACTGCATTTACTGGCGAGTAGAGCCCCATCAAGTCGCGTCGATTCTTTTTTGATTTTCGTCGCATCGTCGGACGACCCCGAAAAGCTTTTGGAGCAGCGGCACAAAGGATGAGCGTTAACCGAAGACTCGTTTGGTAATCAAGCAGAACCCGTCAATGAGGATCCAAGTGATGAAACTGTGGCACAAACTGTTAGTAACTGCGATGGCGCTGTGCGTAATGCCGGCAGCGATGGCGAACTCGGAGCAACCGCCGGCGGAGCTGGCGCACTGGCCCGCAGCAGCGGCAGTTCAGATCAAGCAGTTCGTCAAAAAGCATCGCCATACAGGCGACTACGCCGTTTTCGACGCCGACAACACGACTTACCGTTACGACTTAGAAGAATCGCTGTTGCCATACTTGGAAATGAAAGGCGTGCTGACGCGCGACAACATGGATCAGACGCTGAAGCTGATCCCATTCAAAGACCTCAACGGCAAAAAAGAAACACTTAACAGTTATTACTACCGGTTGTGTGAAATCGACGACATGGTCTGCTATCCGTGGGTTGCGCAGATCTTCTCCGGCTTCAGCTTGGAGCAGTTAAAAGGCTACGTCGATGAATTGATGGCTTACAGCCAGCCGATCCCGATCGAGTACTTCGACGGCGACAAGTATGTGCAGGGTACCGTCAATCGGCCGGTGCTCTATCGCGGCCAGCAAGAGCTGTACAACTACCTCATGAAGAACGGCATTGAGGTATACGTCATGAGCGCGGCCCATGAAGAGTTGGTGCGCATGGTGCTGGCTGATCCGAAGTACGGCTACAACGTCAAACCGCAGAACGTCATCGGCGTAACGACGATGCTGAAGGATCCGACCACCCAAGCGCTGACCACCGCCCGCTTGCAGATCGGCAAGGGTCAATACGATCCAGCAGCGAATGCGAAATTGGTCGTGACGCCGTACCTGTGGACACCTAACACCTGGATGGCCGGCAAGTTCGCCGCTATTCTGACGTACATCGATCGTTGGAAAATGCCAATCCTGGTCGCCGGCGACACACCGTCGTCCGATGGCTACATGCTGTTCAACGCGGTTGATGCTAAGAACGGCTACTTACGCGTATGGGTTAATCGGAAGGCTAAGTACATGACGCAGATCCAGCAGATGCGTCAAGACTTCGCGGCCCGTCAGAAAGAGCTGAAGCAACACGTCACCGCCGATAAGAACTGGATCGACGTTGTCCCAGCGGACATCCAGTAGCGAATCGTCGTCCGTACCCGGCCGGTGTGACGGGTACGGACGATCTTTAGCGCGATCAACAGTATTGCCAGTGCGAATAAAGGAGCCTCACCGAACCCCCGTACGACAAGCTAACATGACAATGTGATTCACCAGCTGATCTGTTAGTGAGCCGACCTTACCCGCATGTTCCTCACCTTAAACCTCGTCACCGACTATTTTGGCACGGTGCACACAATCACCGCTGTCAGTTATCGATCGGTTGTTACGAGTGGGTTCGCTTCTTTAACCAAAGCCGTTACGGCAGACAATAAGTTTCTTGAATATACCAGCCCTTAGGCTGGTATATTGATTTAGTCAAGATAAACCGTCGTTCTCAAGAAGGAGGTGCTGCTTGAAAAAAGTCAGACTCGTAAGTAAGGCAAACATCGTTATTGCGGCAGCAGTGTTATCCGCCGCTATCGCCGGACCGGTCGCCGCGACCGAGCCGAGCGCCTGTCGTACCGTCCGCTTTGCCGACGTTGGTTGGACCGACATCACTGCCACCACCGCCCTCGCCTCCACCGTACTCAAGGGGCTGGGTTACAAACCGACATCGACGGTGGTATCGGTACCGATCACCTTCGCCGGCCTCAAGAAAAAGCAAATCGATGTGTTCCTCGGCTATTGGAATCCGAGCATGACACCGATTATCCAGCCGTTCGTCAAAGATAAATCGGTGAAGGTACTCGACACGCCGAACTTGATCGGTGCCAAGTACACGCTGGCGGTACCGACGTATGCCGCGGAAGCCGGGATCAAGAGCTTTGCCGACATCAATAAGTTTCGTAAGGAGCTCGACGGCAAGATCTACGGCATTGAGCCGGGCAACGACGGCAATCAGCTAATTCAGAAAATGATCGACGCTGACGCCTTCGGCTTGAAGGGCTTCAAGATGATGGAGTCGTCTGAAGCCGGCATGCTAGTGGAAGTACAACGTGCCGTAAAAGCGAAGAAGCCGATCGTCTTCCTCGGTTGGGAACCGCATCCGATGAACGAAAAGTTCAAGATGAGCTACCTAACCGGCGGTGACGATTACTTCGGCCCGAACCTCGGCGGCGCCGTGGTCCAGACGGTAGTCTGGCCGGGTTACCAGGAGAAGTGCCCGAACGTCGGCAAGCTGGTGAACCAATTGAAGTTCACGTTGCCGATGGAAAATCAAATCATGGGCCCGATCTTGGATAAGAAAGATCCGAACGCAACGGCGAAAGAATGGCTCAAGAAAAACCCGGCCGTCCTCGATCCCTGGCTCGCCGGCGTTGCCGCCATTGATGGTGGCGACGGACTCGCGGCAGTAAAGAAATATCTCGGTCTGTAGTCTGCACGCTTCGTCGGCGGTATCACCCGCCGACGAAGCGTGATTTATCGCTGCTGTTTGGGGCTCAGCGAATTGATGTAAAGCGACATCACCGCCCATCCTTCCAGCCCACTTCCGACACCTTCCGCTCGCTAGCCAACCCGCAAGTCGTCCACCCGCGGGCGCATTTCATCAAGTCGTTATAAATTTCTGTGCTTAGAGTCTGCCCGTGTGTGGTCTGGCTTTTTGTTAGCCACGCAATACCCGAACTATTATTCTCACAATTGCCGGAGGTGCTGCTTGAAGAAGCCTAGTGTCCTAAGCAAGACCATTATTGCTACTGCTACCCTGCTGTCGATTACTGTGTCTGGCCTAACCGCCGCCGCCGAACCGGCCTCCTGTCGCACTGTCCGCTTCTCCGACGTTGGCTGGACCGACATTACCGCGACGACGGCGGTCGCTTCGACCGTGCTCGAAGGGTTGAACTACAAACCGCAAGCAACCATCGCTTCCGTACCGATCACGTTTACCGGCGTCAAAAAGAAGCAAATCGACGTGTTCCTCGGTTACTGGAATCCGAGCATGACACCGATCATTGAGCCGTTCGTAAAACAAGGCTCGGTGAAAGTGCTCGACACGCCGAACCTGACCGGTGCCAAGTACACGCTGGCGGTACCGAGCTATTTGGCCGATGCAGGCCTTAAAGATTTTGCCGACATCAACAAGTTCCGCAAAGAGCTCGACGGTAAGATCTACGGTATCGAGCCGGGCAACGATGGCAATCAGCTGATCCAAAAGATGATCGATTCCGATGCCTTCGGCCTGAAGGGCTTCAAGCTGGTCGAATCGTCCGAAGCCGGCATGCTGGTGGAAGTGCAACGCGCCGTTAATCAGAAGAAGCCGATTGTCTTCCTCGGTTGGGAACCGCATCCGATGAACGAAAAGTTCAAGATGGCCTACCTGACCGGCGGCGATGAACAATTCGGCCCAAACCTCGGTGGCGCGGAAATTTTCACGGTGGTATGGCCCGGTTACCAAGAAAAATGCCCGAACGTGGCCAAGCTCGTCAGTCAGCTCAAATTCACCTTGCCGATGGAGAATCAGCTGATGGGACCGATCCTCGACAAGAAGGATCCGAACGCGACCGCCAAGCAGTGGCTCAAGCAGAATCCGACCGTACTCAGCAGCTGGCTCGCCGGTGTGACGACGTATGACGGAACCGACGGTCTGACGGCGGTGAAGAAACACTTAGGTTTGTAAACTACCTCGCCTTCCTTCCACTAAAGGCGTCTGATCCTCTCCGGGTCAGACGCCTTTTTAGTGACTGACGTTTTCTGCCATCCCTCTTATTTCGTCCGTGCTAGGCTGATGGCCAAATCGACCGCAACAATAACCTGCGAGATACCTTCATGAATCATTGGCTGTGGCTAAGCGTCGCCATCCTGTTCGAAGTCGCCGGCACCTCGTTGATGAAGCTATCGAACGGTCTGACGCGGTTATGGCCAACCGTGGCGATGTTCGTCTGTTATGGATGCGCTTTCGCCTGCCTTAGCTTTGCGCTGCGAACCTTGCCAGTCGGCATTGCCTATGCCATTTGGGCCGGCGTCGGCACGGCACTGATTGCCGCCATCGGCGTATTTGCGTTCGAGGAACCGCTCAGCGCCATTAAGGTAGGCGGCATTGTGCTCATCATCGCCGGCGTGGTCGCGCTCCAGCTCGAAGGCGGGCACTAAGGCAAATACCGGAGGATGACCGGCGATAGACGCGACGTTAGCCGCTGGCACCCGTTAATATTAAAGAAAGGCTTTGGTATCAACACCTTTAGCTAGGTTTGGCGATGTTAGTCGGGGCTAGCTAACGCGCGCATTACATCAAGCAAGGGCAACGCGCGGAATTTAGAGTGTCATTACATGTAGCCGCGGTTCCGCGATAGGCACTACCCCGCCCACTCGCGTTCCGCGGTTACCTGCCCCGCTGCTTTCCAGCAGCTTGCGCGTCTGATTCTCGGAGAATCAGACGCGTTTTTTTATAACTGGCCGGCGCTCCGATGAGGAAGCACGCATGCTAGGCTGACGGGAATGGCGATTTTGTTGTTGACGGGATTAGACGAATAATTGAACTATAACGACACGTCTCTCGGCGGCTGTGGCCGACGGTAAGTTTTTGGGGCAAAAAACCAACCACGGAGAAACATCATGCTGAAAAAAATGAAGCGGGTATTTCGCCATATCTCGACCTGGACTGCATTGATGTTGTCCTTGATCGTTGCCTCGCCGGCATTTGCCGCCGACACCAAAGTCCTACGCATCGGCTGGACCGCTTGGTCCGATGCGGAAGCAGTTACGAATATCGCTAAGCAGTTATTGGAAAAAGAGCTCGGCTATAAAGTCGAGCTGGTCATGACCGACATCGGCCTGCAATATCAAGGCGTCGCCAAGGGCGATCTCGATATTATGTTGATGGCCTGGTTACCGGGCACGCACAAAGATTACTGGGACAAATTATCCAGCCAAGTGGTCGACATGGGCATCCTGTACGACAACTGTAAGCTTGGTTGGGCGGTACCGGCCTATGTGCCGGAGAGTGAAGTCAAAAGCATCGACGACCTAAAAAAGCCGGACGTAAAGAAAAAATTTAAAGGTCAGGTACAAGGCATCGATCCCGGCGCCGGCTTAATGCGCGCATCGAAGAAAGCGATCGAAGATTACGACCTGGGCTACGAATTGCTGACGGCGTCGGATGCGGCCATGGTTTCGGCGCTCGATCGCGCGATCAAACGCAAGCAGTGGATCGTCGTTACCACCTGGACGCCGCACTGGATGTTTTCCAAATACAAAATTCGCTACCTGGATGATCCGAAACAATCGTTAGGCGGCGCCGAGGCAGTACACGCCGTGGCACGCAAAGGTTTCGAGCAGGATTTTCCGAAGGCGGCTACGTTCATCAAGAATTTTAAAATTCCCATCGCCGACCTCGAAGCGATCATGCTAAAAGCAAGCAACAGCAAGAACTATAAGAAAGAGGCGGCTGCCTATATCAAGGCAAATCCAAAGATGGTCGAAAAATGGCTGGCAGGCGCTAAGTAACATGGCCTGACGTGCTGTATCGGAAAAGCCTGCATGGATGACCGTCTGTGCGGGCTTTTTCTTCTTCTGTGTGGACGAAAGCAGTGAGGTGCGGATAAGTCATGGCAGAAAAGATTGCAGTCAGGAATCTTTATAAGATATTCGGGCCACGGCCCGAAGTCGCTATGGACATGCTAAAAGCGGGACAAGACAAGGATGCAGTGTTCTTAAAGACCGGCATGATCACCGGCGTGCAGGACGTCAACTTCGAAGTGAACGAAGGCGAAATCTTCGTGCTCATGGGGTTGTCGGGTTCCGGCAAATCGACGCTGATCCGTTTATTGAACCGACTGGTGGACCCAACATCGGGCCAGATCATCGTCGGCGGTAACGACGTAGCGACGATGAGCAAAAAGGCGCTGGTAGAACTGCGCCGGCGCGACATGGCCATGGTGTTCCAATCGTTTGCGCTGTTGCCACACCTGAGCGTGCTCGACAATACCGCCTTCGGTCTCGATATCGCCGGTATCGATCGTAAAACGCGCGAGAAACGCGCCTACGAAGTACTGGAACAAGTGGGTCTCAAAGCCTTCGCCAAGAAATATCCGGCGGAGCTCTCCGGTGGTATGCAACAACGCGTTGGCCTGGCGCGAGCGCTGGCGGTCGATCCATCGCTGATGCTAATGGATGAAGCGTTCTCGGCGCTCGATCCGCTGAAGCGCACGGAAATGCAAGAGCTGTTGCTGAACCTGCAAAAAGAACACAAACGCACCATCGTCTTCGTCTCGCACGATCTCGACGAAGCGTTTCGTATCGGCAATCGCATCGCCATCATGGAAGGCGGTCGGGTGGTGCAAATCGGCACACCGGATGAAATCGTCCGCAACCCGAGCAACGAATACGTACGCGCCTTCTTCAAGGGCGTCGACGTCAACAAGCACCTCACTGCCAAAGACGTCGCCAAGACCGATGAGCTGCCGGTATTCGAATCACCGAAAGACGTACGCACCGGTCTACGCAGCGCGATCGATAAGCTGCGCGAAACGCGGCTCAGTTTCGGCTTCATCATCGACGGCGATCGTCGTGTCGTCGGCACGGTTTCGATCGACTCCATGCACCGTGCGCTGGAAGCGGCCTTCCCTACCCTGCAGAGCGCACTGATCGAAGACGTTAAGCCGGTACAAAGCACGGTACCGCTGCGAGATCTGATCAGCCGGATCGTCAAATATCGCTGTCCGCTGCCGATCGTCGACGCTGACGGACGCTACCTGGGCGCGGTGACACAAACGAGTTTGTTGCAGAAGATGGCGATCGAGGAGACGACTTATGCATGAATTTTTACCCCTAGGCGTATGGGCGGATCGTTTCGTTGCATTCGTCGTCGAAAACGACGGCGGCACTTTCGAAATGCTCGGATCCTTCATCGGCGTTTTTACGCAATTGATCGAAGACGGCCTGCAAGCCGTGCCCGACTGGCTGCTCGCCGGCATTTGCGTGCTGTTCGGCTTCTGGCGGTTGGGTTGGAAATTCGCATTGTTCTGCGTGCTGTCGTGCATCGTCATCATCGGTACCGGCTTCTGGCCGGCCACCATGAACACGTTGGCCCTGATCATCGCTTCGACCGTCATCAGCCTCGTGCTCGGCATCCCACTCGGCATTTGGATGGCGAAGAGCGATCGCGCCGCAACCTTGATTCGACCGGTACTCGACTTCATGCAAACCATGCCGGCGTTCGTTTACCTGATCCCGGTGGCGATGCTATTCGGCCTCGGCAAAGTACCGGCGGTGCTAGCAACAGTGGTGTTCGCCCTACCGCCGGTGGTGCGCTTAACCAACCTTGGCATCCGTCAGGTCAACAAAGAGCAAGTCGAGGCTGGCGTCACTTTCGGCTGCACGCCGCTGCAATTGCTGCTCAAAGTCCAGATCCCCGGCGCCATGCCGTCGATCATGGCCGGTATCAACCAGACGATCATGATGGCGCTGTCGATGGTCATCATCGCCTCGATGGTCGGCTCCGGCGGCTTGGGTAACGACGTGTTGACCAGTATCTCGCGCCTCGATATCGGTCTCGGCTTCGAATCGGGCCTGGCAGTCGTGTTGTTGGCAATCATTCTGGACCGCCTCACCGAGAGCTTCGGCGTACGCAACGCCAACGCCCGCCCGTTAATGGACCGTTTAAGAATGAGGCGCCTGTAGCTGTAGCCCTACCCCACCACCGCACTGTCGTAACCCTACGTAAAATCTTCACTGTCTGGGCGGCACCGCCGCCCAGACTATCTATAATTCCTAAGTACCCCCCTAGCGTCGCTTGGTAGTAGCTGCCGACGCTATCAACGAGTCGTGCGCTAAAAGGAGAAAAAGCGCTATGGGCTATACCGATGATGCTGACGAAAAAGCAGGAAATAGTTTCGTCAGTCGGCGCAATTTCCTAAAGCGTTCAGCTTCATTAGGCGTTTCCACCGCCCTTTCAGGCGCTGGATTACCGCAAATCGCCGGCGCCGATACCGAAACGCCGAAACGCGGCGGTCATTTAATCATCGCCCTCGACGGTGGCAGCCCACACGACAGCCTTGATCCGCTGACCTCTTCCAGCATTCAACTTCAAGTCATCGGCCCGCAGATCTACAACACGTTGGTAGATATCGAAGTCGGCGACGATGTGCGTCTAAAACCGATGGTGCGGCCAGCGCTGGCGACAAGCTGGGAGCCCAAAAACGGTGCCAAAGAATGGGTCTTCAAGATCCGCAAAGACGTCACCTTCCACAACAGCAAGCCGCTCACCGCCGAAGACGTCGCTTATTCGCTCAATTATCACCGACAACCGGAGGCAACGACGGCGCTGCTGCTGGAATCGGTCGTGAGCATCAAGGTAAGCGCACCCTACGAGGTCACGATTTCCCTGGCCGCCGGTCACACCGACTTCCCCTACTTGTTAGCGGATTATCATCTATGTATCGGCGCCACCGGCAGCACCTTCACCGACGGCGTCGGCACCGGCGCGTTTATTCTGCAGGAGTTCGATCCGGGCGTACGCATCGTCAGCCGACGTAATCCCGACTATTTCCGTGCCGAAGGCGTGTTCGTCAATTCCGTCGAGATCCGCACCATCGGTGATCCGGTAGTGCGGCTCAATGCGCTGCTGAGCGGTTCGGTACACCTCATCAACCGCGTCAACCCGAAAGACATGATCCAGTTGGTCAATGATAAGCGGCTACAAATTTTCGAGATCTCCGGCAGCTCGCATTACTGCTTTTCGATGCGTTGCAACCGAGCGCCGTTCGACAATCACGATTTACGCCTTGCTCTCAAATATGCCATCGACCGGCAGTCGATACTCACCAACGTGTTGCATCATCACGGCAAACTTGGCAACGATCATCCGGTCCATCCGCAAGACCCGTTCCTTTCGCCGACCCTAGCACAACGCCCATACGATCCGGAACGCGCCAAGTATCACCTGAAGAAATCCGGCTTTACCGGCGCCATTCCGCTAAATGTTTCCGATGCGGCGTTTGCCGGCGCCATACGCTGCGCCAGAATCTTCGAGGAAAGCGCCGCCAAGGCAGGCATCAAGCTGCATGTCCAGGAGGAGCCGGCTGAGAGTTACTGGGAAAACGTCTGGATGACGAAACCGTTCTTCGCCTCTTATTGGAACGGTCGGCCCAATGCCGATCTCATGTTTTCCGCCGCTTATACCACGACCGCCGCTTGGAATGAGACGTACTGGCAGCGGCCGGATTTCGACAAACTGTTGGCAGCCGCGCGCGCTGAGCTCGATTTCGGTAAGCGTAAGAACCTGTATTACCAACTGCAGGCGATGCTATACGACGACGGCGGCGTGATCATTCCCGTATTCAACAACACCATCGATGCCGCCTCGGTGAAGGTCAAAGGCTTTGTACCGGTCCCAAGTTCTGCCCTACTAGGCGGCTTTCGCGCGCCGGAGAAAATCTGGCTGGACACGTAGACGCCTGTCGCGAGTCCTAGCACGTCGACACACAATGCTGGCTCTGTTCCCCTCCAGTGGACGCGGCCGCTATTTCGCGTACATTAATTGTCCCGCAATAAATTTAGGGGCGAGCGGATGAAATGCTGCGTTAGGCCGGTTCAGCATGGGCGCGGTGTATTTGCGACCGAAGCGATAACGAAAGGCGAGCGCATTTTAGTCTTCAGTGGCCCATTGTTAGTACGCGCCGAATTGCGCACCGATGAATACCATTTGCAGGTGGGACCTGATTTATATTTCGGTCCGTCCGGTCTGGCCGATGATTATTTAAATCATTCGTGCGAGCCGAATAGCGGTTTCGATGGCGGCTACGGATTGGTCGCGTTGCGCGACATTCAACTGGGCGAAGAAATTACGTGGGATTACAGCACGGCTATCGATGAGGCAGATTTTGCAGGAATGGCTTGTTGGTGCCGCCGCCCGTCCTGTCGCGGTGTCGTGAAATCATTCCGGCATCTCGATAGCGCGACACAGAACCGACTTAAGCCGTGGCTGCTGCCCTACCTCCGCGCTGCATACGTTGATAAATCCGAAAACAGCACAGCGCAAAGTGTTGCCGCATAGTCGTCAGCAAGCCGTTTGAACCCGTACCCTCTCGGCGGCGCCGCCGCCGAGACTCCTTCAGTTCCCCCGCATTCGATGCGATAGTACCGACAACCACCCACACTGAATCATGCGGTAAGCTAAAGTAGTACTGTGTTTTCCTTTCGAATAGCCGCTCAGGAATCTGCATGGCCGACGTCAAAGCGCGAGTACCCTCTAAGAACAATCAAAAACAAACACTCGCTAATGTGCTGTCTTGGTTGGTCGCCGACGGACTATTGGGTAGCGATGACGCATCCAGCGTGCGCCCGATCCGCAGCAAAGATGCGGCCGAGAATCATCCGCTCGCGCTGATCGCTACCCGCGACTTGAGCAGTGCGAAACCGCCGCACAAAACGCTTACGCTCGAAACATTAACCACCTGGTTTGCCGAGCGCGTCGGCTTACCGTATTACCGTATCGATCCGCTCAAAGTCGATGTCACCGCCGTTACCGCCGTCATGTCGTACAACTACGCGCGCCACTACAACATCCTGTGCGTTGCCATCCAGCCCGACAAAGTCATCATCGCCACTGCCGAGCCCGACGTCACCGAATGGGAAAAAGAACTGAATCACGTTCTACGTAAACCGATCGAGCGCGTCATCGCCAATCCGCTCGACATCAGCCGCTATCTGGTCGAGTTCTACGCACTATCGCGCTCGGTGCAGCAGGCGCGCGGCAAGACCCAAACCAGCGCCCAAGGCGAAATCACTAATCTTGAACAACTCGTCGAACTCGGCCGGCGCGGCCGGCTCGATGCCAACGATCAGCACATCATCAACATTGTCGATTGGCTGTTGCAGTATGCCTTCGAGCAGCGCGCCAGCGACATTCACATTGAACCGCGGCGCGACGACGGCAACGTGCGCTTTCGCATCGACGGCGTGTTGCACCTGGTCTACCAAATGCCGACGCCGGTGATGGCGGCGGTAATAAGTCGCGTCAAAATCTTAGGGCGCATGGACTTGGCGGAAAAACGTCGCCCGCTCGACGGCCGATTGAAAACCAAATCGCCCGACGGCAAAGAGATCGAGCTGCGCCTATCGACGATGCCGACGGCGTTCGGCGAAAAACTGGTGATGCGCATCTTCGATCCCGATGTGCTGGTGAAAAATTTCCGCGAGCTCGGCTTTAACAACGACGAGATCGCCTGCTGGCAATCGATGGTAGGCCAACCGACCGGCATCGTTCTCGTTACCGGACCGACCGGCTCGGGCAAAACGACGACGCTTTACTCGACGCTCAAGCAGCTAGCGACGCCGGATGTGAACGTTTGCACCGTCGAAGACCCGATCGAAATGGTCGAGCAGTCGTTCAATCAGACGCAAACGCAACAGAACATCGGCCTCGACTTCGCCACCGGCGTACGCGCGCTGCTGCGCCAGGATCCGGACATCATTATGGTCGGTGAGATTCGCGATCTCGAAACTGCGGAAATGGCGGTGCAAGCGGCGCTCACCGGCCACTTGGTGCTGTCGACGCTACATACCAACGACGCGCCGAGCGCGATCACTCGTCTGCTCGATCTCGGTGTCCCACCGTATCTACTCAATGCCACCCTGCTCGGCGTCGTTGCCCAACGGCTGGTACGCACGTTGTGCCCGCATTGCAAGGAAGCCGGCGACGTCGACCTCGATGACTGGAAAGAAGTCACCCGTCCGTGGCGCGTCACACCACCGGAGAAGGTGTACTACCCGAAAGGCTGCCTCGAATGCCGCAATACCGGTTACCTCGGACGTGTCGGCATCTATGAAATTTTGAGGTTGAGCGCATCGGTACGCGAGCTAGTACAGTCGGAAATCGACGTTAGTCATCTGCGCGATCAAGCGCGCAAGGAAGGCATGCGCTCATTGCGCTTAAGCGGCGCCGAAAAAGTGCACACCGGCTTAACGACGATCGAAGAAATTTTAAAAATGGCGCCAAATGAGGATAAGAAGAAAGGCACTGCTAACTAATCTCCGCAGAGGCTGGATTCCTTACTCCCTCCCCCTGAGGGGGGTGAGTCGGAGGTTACGCGAGTGTCCAGTGGACACTCGCGCCGGCGAACGGGTGCGCATGATTTTCGCGCACACTGGGCGGGAACAGGTCGGGGTGGGGGTGGGTTTAGTGGCTTCACTCGATTCTGCCCCCTCCGTTAAACCCACCCCCACCCTTTGCCCTCCCCCTGAGGGGGGTGAGTCGGAGATTTCGCGAGTGTCCAGTGGACACTCGCGCCAGCGAACGGGTGCGCGTGATTTTCGCGCACACTGGGCGGGAACAGGTCGGTAGAAAGTCTTTTTTAATATACGGACGCCAACGTTGCCCGCTGGCCGAGCATGGCACCGAACGCTTCGGCGGACACCGGTTCACTGTAGTAAAAACCTTGCGCCCCATCACACGACCGCGCCTTGAGAAACGCCGCTTGCTCGGCGGTCTCCACACCCTCGGCCACGACTTTTAAATGCAGGCTGTGCGCCATCGCGATGACGGCACTGACGATGGCGGTATCGTTCGCATCGCGGCCGATGCCGGGAACGAACGATTGATCGATTTTCAATGTATCGATCGGGAAACGCTGCAAGTACGCCAAGCTCGAATAACCGGTACCGAAATCGTCGATTGCCAAGCGCACGCCCGCCTTGGCGAGCTGCTCTAGCACGGCGAAGTTCTCCAAGCTCTGCGTCATCAGCACGCCTTCGGTGATCTCCATCTCTAGTGCATCCGCGGTCAAACCGCTCTCCTGCAACACACTTGCCGCGAGTTCCGGCAGACCGACGCGACGAAATTGCTGCGGCGACAAATTGACGGCGATGCGCAAGTCCCGTGCACCCGCGTCGCGCCAGGTCCGCAGCTGTAAACACGCCTGTCGTAACACCCACTCGCCGATCGGCACGATCAAGCCGGTTTCCTCGGCGATCTTGATGAACTCGCTGGTCGAGATCTTCCCCAAATCCGCTTGCCGCCAACGCAGCAACGCCTCAGCCGCGTAGATTCTACCGCTGCCGAGTTCGACCTGCGGTTGATACTCGAGCGTCAGCTCACCGCGCTCCAGCGCATTGTGCAGGCGATTGGCGATTACCAGCCGGCGTTCGGCAGCTTTATTCAAATGCGGTGTGAAGTACTGGAAATTATTGCGTCCCTTTTCTTTAGCGTGATACATGGCGGTATCGGCGGCACGCATCAATACTTCAGCGTCGAGACCGTCGGCGGGATAGAGGCTGATGCCGATACTGCCGCTGATATGCAGCTCATCGTGCTCTATGAAGAACGAGTCGCGCAATGCCACCAATAATTTTTCGGCAATGTGGCGCGCGTCGTCGTTTTCGAGCAGGTTCGGCAAACAAACGACGAATTCGTCGCCGCCCAAACGGGCGACGCTGTCGCCGTCACGCAGGCAACGTTGTAACCGCCGCGCGGTCATGCGCAACAGCCGGTCGCCGACTTGATGGCCGAGCGAGTCGTTGATGTGCTTGAAGCCGTCGAGATCGAGGAACAGCACCGCGACCATCCGCTGATTGCGCTGCGCATGCGCGATCGCTTGGCCGATGCGGTCGCGAAACAAAATTCGATTCGGCAGACCGGTCAGCGTATCGTGCTGCGCTAAATAGCGGATGCGCTCTTCGACGCGCTTGCGATCGGTGATATCGCGCGCAATCACCGATGCGCCGCGGATCGTGCCGACTGCATCTTTGATAGGCGAGATCGTCAGCGACACATAAATCCGTTTGCCGTCTTTGCGAACGCACTCCGTCTCGTGGTGCAGAATGCGTTCGCCCTGACGGAGGCGCTCAAGAAAATGCTGCTCTTCGTCGGTGCACTCCGGCGACACCAACATAGAAATCGGTTGGCCGACCGCTTCGGCCGCCGAATAACCGTAAATGTGTTCCGCTGCTTGGTTCCAAGAAAGGATAATGCCGTCGGGGGTCTGACTAAGAATGGCGTCGCTCGATGATTCGACGATAGTGGCGAGCCAGCGTTGCGATTCCTCCGCGCGCTGGTACTCGGCGCGAAATTGTTGCTCGCCTTGATGCAATGCCGTGGTGAGTCGTCGACGCTCGGCGACGGCTAATGCGACCAGGGCAACAGCGACGGCAGCGATGAACACTTGCCACAATAGCGCCGCGTTGGTGGTGTAACCACCAACGCCGACGACGACGTAAAGCAGCGTCAACGCCGCAATCGGGGTCCAGCTTGGAAGAAGCACTTGTTTACGCATCGGCTCATCCTCCATGATGCGTTTGCCGAAGACAAAAAAAGCGCGCGACGAATCACTGTATTAAAGAAGCATAGACTACGTGCCCTCCACTTTTCTTTCAGGATATTCCCGACCTTAAATACCACATTATTTACGTGGTATAAGCAGGTGCGGCAACAGCAGCGATTAGCGCCCTAATTTCCGGCAGGCACGAGCCGCAATTCGTTCCCGCCTGCACTCGCACGCCCACGGCTTGCGACGTGGCACAGCCGCTGCGAATGGCATCGAGAATGCGCGCACGGCCGACGCCGAAACAGGCACAGATAATGCTGCCCTCGGTCCGCGTACCGAGCGGCGCCCGGCCGGACAACAAGCCCAGCCGTTGGTCAGCGCCAAGGCTGTTGCTCGCCATCAACGATTCGAGCCAGGCACGCGCCGGTAGCCTAGCCGACGGCCCTATAAACAAACACCCGGTCAGTTGTTGCCGATCAATGCGCGCCGCTCGATAACGACCGGCGGTGACGTCCTCGAGCTCGAGCCATTCGCCATCGGCACCGAACCAAGCACGCGCTTGTTGGCGCCACGATGGCGGCAGCTGCTCGCCGGCAATCTCGTAACGCCAGTAACCCTGCCCTTTCACTTGCACGCGATACTGACAACCATCCAAGCGCAGCGGCTCACGTATCAGCAAGAAGCCGTGCCACAACGGTCTATACGGCGCTACCCGCGCTGGCGTGTGTTTGAATTCCGGCTGGCCGGAAATCGGATCGGTCACCGGATTGACCAACGCGTCAGCCTTCGCCAAACGCGCAACCGAATCGCTCCAATGAAACGGCACGAAGATCGAGCCGCGTCGTTGCCGTTCGCTCACTTGCACTCGTGCCAACATTTCTCCATACGGCGTCGTCACCCGCGCCAAATCATCGGCCACCAGCTCGGCACGGACAGCATCATCCGGATGGATCTCGATGTAGGGCTCGCTGATATGCGCATTGAGCCGCGGCGCACGCGCGGTCCGCGTCATCGTATGCCACTGATCGCGGATGCGACCGGTGTTCAGTATCAGCGGATAGTCGTCGGTCGGTGGTTGCGCCGGCCCGCGCACCGCGATCGCGATCATTTGCGCCCGACCCGACGATGTTGGAAACCGGCCTTGATCGAACAATCTTGCCGTACCGGTCGGCGCCTGAGTGGTCACTGGCCACTGCACCGGCGTCAACGCGTCGTACGCTAGGTTCGTGATATCGGCGAGCGCGCTGATATCGAACACGCGCGCGCCGTCGTTTTCGAAACCCGAGAGCCGTGCATGCTCGCGAAAAATATCGGCCGGCTGCGCATACGGAAATTGCGCCGCCCAACCGAGCCGCTGCGCGACTTGCGTGATAATCCACCAGTCCGGTCGCGCCTCGCCCGGCGGTGCCATAAAGCGCCGCTGGCGCGAAATGCGGCGCTCGGAGTTCGTGACCGTCCCATCCTTTTCGCCCCAGCCGGCGGCCGGCAATACGATATGTGCGCAATCAACCGTATCGGTCTGACGTACGCAATCGGAAACGATCACGAGTTCGCACTGCTTAAGCGCCGCACGCACACGGTCGGCATCGGGCATGCTGACCGCCGGATTGGTCGCCATTATCCAAACCGCTTTGATCTCGCCGCGTTCGATCGCCCGAAACATATCGACCGCCTTCAATCCAGGCTGGGTAGCGACACGAGTCGAGCCCCAGAACCGCGCCAACCGATCGGTCGTTGTCGGTGTGAAACCCATGTGTGCCGCCAGCTGGTTGGCGAGCCCACCGACTTCGCGGCCGCCCATCGCGTTCGGTTGCCCGGTGAGCGAGAACGGTCCCATGCCCGGCCGACCGATGCGACCGCTCGCGAGATGGCAATTGATGATGCTGTTGACACGGTCGGTGCCGTTCGACGATTGATTGATACCTTGCGAGAACAACGTGACCACACGTTCGGTGCCGGCGAACCCTTGATAAAAGCGCGCCACGTCGACTTCGGCTAATCCACAAGCGGCAGCGACCGCTGGAATCGACGGCGCCGCATTGCGTGCGGCGGTCAACGCGGCGCCATAACCGTCGACATGCTGCTCCATGTATTCCAGATCGAGCCGATCGGCCAGGCGCAAATAATTGAGCAAGCCGTTGAACAACACTGCATCGGTACCTGGCCGAAGCGATAACTGCAAGTCGGCGAGCTCGCTCGTCGCGGTGCGTCGTGGATCGATGTTGACGATTTGTAATTGCGGTCGCGCTTCCTTGGCGCGTTGCAGACGCTGGAATACGACCGGGTGGCACCACGCGCTGTTGGCGCCGACAATCACGACCAGATCGGCGATATCCAAGTCTTCGTAACTGTTCGGCACCAAGTCTTCGCCGAAGGCACGCTGATAGCCGGCAACGGCCGACGCCATGCACAGGCGCGAATTGGTATCGATATTCGAACTGCCGAGGAATCCTTTAATCAGCTTATTGGCGACGTAATAGTCTTCCGTGAGCAACTGACCAGAGACATAAAACGCAATCGCACCGGGACCGTGCCGCTCTACCGTACGGCGCAAGCTGTCGGCGACGATCGCCAGCGCCATGTCCCACGATACGCGCTGACTGCCGATCTCCGGGTAAAGCAACCGATCCTCCGGACCGAGCGTGTCAGCCAAGGCGGCGCCCTTGGAACACAGGCGGCCGGCGTTTGCCGGATGGTTCGGATCGCCGGCAACCTGAATGGTGTCGTCAGGCGCACGGGTCACGCGCAATCCGCAGCCAACACCGCAATACGGACAAGTCGTGGCGACACTCGTCATGCCGACACGGCAGACACACAATCGGCGGCGCTACGACGTTGCGCGACCAACGACAACCAGATGATGCCGTCATCGATACGCACCGGATAGGCGCGCGTACAACCGATATCGGGCGCAACGGCATCGCCGGTCTTCAGCTCCAGCACCCATTCATGCAGCGGGCACGCGACCCGCCGACCGAAGACGATACCTTGCGACAACGGCCCGCCTTTATGCGGGCAACGATCTTCGAGCGCGAACACTTCGTCGTTGCCAGTGCGAAAAACAGCGATATTGACCCGCGGGCCGCGGATCACCCGTGCGCCGAGACGCGGAATATCGTCGAGCGCACCGACCTTGATCCAGGTTTGCGACATAGGCTCTCCTTTAGGGCGACGCAGCGGCCTGCCCTGGGTTCATCTATTACACATTTAACGAGATCGAACGGAACTCAGTTTGATCGTGGCCGGCGGCGCGCTCGGCCCATGGATCGATCTGTGCACTTTTCTGTGATTCCAGAAAACGTGCCGCCAGTACTCGCCGACTTTCAGCATCCTCCACCAAACGCTTGGTCAAATAGGCGAGGCCGACACGCTCGATCCATGGCGCGGTGCGCTCGAGGTAACGCGCCTGTTCGCGATACAGCTGCATGAAGCCGGCGCAGTACTCCAGCACCTCGTCCATCGTCCGCACCTTGCACAGCAGATCGGTAACGCGCACCTTCACGCCACCGTTACCGCCGACATGAATTTCCCAACCGGAATCGACGGCGACGACACCGAAGTCCTTGATCGTCGCCTCGGCACAATTGCGCGGGCAACCCGACACCGCCATCTTGACCTTGTGCGGCGTCCACGAGCCCCACGTCATCTTCTCCATTTGGACGCCCATACCGGTCGAGTCTTGCGTACCGAAGCGGCACCATTCCGAACCGACGCAGGTCTTCACGGTTCGCAATGCCTTGCCGTAAGCATGACCCGACACCAGGCCGGCGGCATTGAGATCGCGCCACACCTGCGGCAGGTCTTCCTTTTTCACGCCCAGCAAATCGATGCGTTGGCCGCCGGTAACCTTGACCGTCGGCACTTGATAACGCTCGGCGACATCGGCGATGGCGCGCAATTCTTTCGGCGTGGTAACGCCGCCCCACATACGCGGGACAACGGAATAGGTACCGTCTTTTTGAATATTGGCGTGGGCGCGCTCGTTGATAAAACGCGAGCGGCTGTCGTCGGCATATTCGCCGGGCCAGGTGCAGATCAAGTAGTAGTTCAATGCCGGCCGACACTTCTGACAGCCGTCGGCGCTTTTCCATTCGAGGAAACGTGTCACCGCCGGAATGCTCTTCAACGCGTTGGCGCGAATCGCCTGCCGTACCTCATCGTGAGTGTAGGTCGTGCACGGGCACATCGGCTTGTGCTTCTGCGTCGGCGACACATCACCGACGGTCGATGCCAGCAACTGCTCGACCAGACCAGTGCAAGAACCGCACGAGCTCGATGCCTTGGTATGGGCGCGCACCTCGTCGAGCGAGAACAAACCCTTCTCGGTAATCGCGCGCACGATCGTGCCCTTGCACACGCCGTTGCAACCGCAGATCTCGGCGTCGTCCGGCAACGCCGCGACTTTTGTCGCACTGCCGGCACCGTGGCCGGAATCGCCGACGTGCGCTTGGCCGAACAATAAATGTTCGCGCAAATTCGAAACGTCGGTACTGTCGCGCAACAATTGAAAGTACCAAGGACCGTCGACGGTATCGCCGATCAAAACGCCGCCGCAGATGCGGTTGTCGCGCAATACCAATTTCTTGTACACGCCGCGCGCGGTGTCTTGGAATACCAGCGATTCGGTGTGCTCGTTACCTTTGAAGTCGCCGGCGGAGTACACCTCGATGCCGGTGACCTTGAGCTTGGTGGCGGTGAGCGAACCGGTGTAACGGGCAACGCCGGCGCGGGCCAAATGATTGGCGCACACTTTCGCCTGTTCGAACAACGGTGCGACCAAGCCATATGTCTGGCCGCGATGCTGCACACATTCGCCGACGGCATAAACGCGCGGATCGTAAGTCTGCATCGTGTCGTTGACGACGATACCGCGCTCGCAGTGCAACCCGGTCTGCTTTGCTAGCTCGATATTGGGACGAATACCGACTGCCATCACCACCAAGTCGGCCGGCAGCTCGACGCCATTCTTGAATCGAATCGAACGAACATGGCTATCGCCGAGAATTGCCTCGGTCTGATGTTGCAGCAAGAAACTCAGCCCGCGTTGCTCGAGCGCCGCCCTGAGCAAGCCGGCGGCCGGCGCATCGAGCTGGCGCTCCATCAACGTATCCAACAGATGCACCACCGACACCTGCATGCCCTGCTTGGCCAAGCCGTTGGCCGCTTCGAGACCCAGCAAACCACCGCCGATGACGATCGCATGGCGGCCGCCGTCGCGCGCGGCGGCTAACATACGATCAACGTCATGGATGTCACGGAACGTGACGACACCGGGCAAATCTTTTCCGGGCAACGGCAACAGAATGGGGCTAGAACCGGTAGCGAGCAGCAGCCGATCGTAAGTTTCCAGCGTGCCATCGTCGGCGATGACACGCCGGCGGCGGCGATCGATCTCGACGACGGTCTTGCCGAAGTGCATACGAATACCGTGCTGACGATACCAGGCGAGATCGTTCAGCATGATCTCCGGCAACGTCTTCTCGCCGGCCAACACTGGCGACAACAGGATGCGGTTGTAATTACCGTACGGCTCGGCGCCGAACACCGTGATCTCATATAAGTCCGGCGCCAACGCTAACAACTCCTCAAGCGCACGAACGCCGGCCATACCGTTACCGACGAGTACAAGCTTTTGTTTCATCGCTGACCTCATCTGACAGAGCGCGTAAACGCCTAGAGCAAGCGCCGTGCCACCGAACTATCTGAGGAATTCAGCCACTATCGCTGGACGAACAGCCGGCGCCTGCACAGTTGCAGGGAGCCGTGATGCGGGATGCGCTGAGTTAGTGCAATTACTCGCCGACGTGCAGCAGCTGGCCGCGGACGCGAGCGATGTGGAAGTACAGCAGGAATACGCCGGTACCGATCGCAAGGTAAACCACGTTGAGAGCGACCGCGCGCACTAACAGATCGGTACGGAACATGTGATCGAACAATACCGCACGCATGCCTTCGAAAACGTAGGTCGACGGCAACAACAAGGTGAGCTTCTGCAGCCAGGCCGGCAAAATCTCGATCGGGTAATAAACGCCAGAGATCGGTTGCAACGCGAACACGACGAACCAGGCCATGCCCTCGGCACCCGGGCCATAACGCAGCACCATTACGCATGCGTCGCATGGGTAGCGTAGCGCCTCGGGTTTGTCAGCCGAGTGTTCTAGGTGCTGTGTTACATTATCCCGGCATTCAATGACGATGGGGATTTAATAGCTATGATACGACGTACGTTACTGGGCATTGGGTTATTGCTCGCCATGTGGAGCGGCGCCGCTTGGACGGCCGACACCACGCTTACCTGGCACGGTCATTCAGCGTTCGAAATCGTCACACCGAAAGGCAAAGTGCTGATGATCGATCCGTGGATCAAGAACCCGGTCAATCCAAACGCCAAAAGCGGCAAAGATCCGTTGGCGGCGATCACCAAGGTCGACTACATCCTCATCACACACGGGCACTTCGATCACGTCGGCGACGCCGTCGCGATCGCTAAAAAAACCAAAGCGCGGTTAATCACCAATCCCGAGCTCGCCACCAATTTAGCCAAGCTGCACGGCTATCCAAAAGATCAGATGGGAGTCGATACGTTGCTGAACATCGGCGGCGAAATCACCATCGCTGACGGCGAAGTCATGGTGGCGTTGACGCCGGCGATACATTCGAGCGGTCTGACCGACCCGTTCGCCGGCGAGAAGGATCCGGATGTGGTATACGGCGGCAGCGCCGCCGGTATCGTCGTGCGTATCAAAGACGGCCCGACGATCTATCACAGCGGCGATACCGCCTTCTTTAAAGACATGTCGCTCATCGGTGAGCAATACGACCCGGACGTGGCGCTGATCAACATCGGCGGTCACTTCGGCATGGAACCGATAATGGCGGCGCGTGCCGCTAAAGCGGTGCAGGCCAAGATCGTCATTCCGCATCACTACGGCACGTTTCCGGTGTTAACGCAGGACCCGAGAATTTTTGCCGAGGAGCTGGAACGAATCGGCGTCGCTTACCGGATCATGCAGCCCGGTTCCAGTGTCACGTTCAAAGGTCACAAGATGGTGCGGAATTAAACTATCGACAATAATTCTCTCCCTCGTGCGAGGGAGAGAATTTTTTCGGAGTCGCTAAATACTCAACGTCTTCCAGACGCACTTGCCGCCGGATTTCTTGTCGATCTCTTCCAGCCACGCTTGATGTGCCGCCAATTCGTCGCTGCTGGCGGCAACCACCAACAACGGTTGCTGCGCGGTAATGCGCCGGATCTCATGCTCGACCAACACTGCAACCGCTGCCGCCGGGCCGCGGTTGTCTTCGAACAGACCGGCTTGGCCGCCGGTCATCGTCAGAAAAACATCCGCTAATATCTCGGCGTCGAGCAACGCGCCGTGGAACGTGCGCTGGGTATTGTCGACGCTATAGCGTCGACATAGCGTATCCAAATCGTTCTTCTGCCCCGGGTGCAAGCTGCGCGCGAGCGTCAGCGAATCGGTGATTGTCGCCAGCGTCTCGATTTTCAACGGGGCGCCGACGTTGGCAATGCCAGCGCTGCCCTCTTCCGCCAGACGCAACAACTCGTGGTTAATAAAGCCGACGTCGAACGGAGCGTTGTGGATGATGATCTCGGCGCCGTTAACGAAGTCGAGAAACGCCTCGGCAATATCGGCGAATCGCGGCTTGTCGGCCAAAAACTCGTTGGTGATACCGTGCACCTCGATCGCGCCGGCGTCGATTTCGCGGTTGGGATTGATGTAATGGTGAAATGTATTGCCGGTGAGGCGACGGTTGACCACCTCGACGCAACCGATTTCAATGATGCGATGACCTTGCGCGGGATCGAGGCCGGTGGTTTCTGTATCGAGCACGACTTGACGCATGCGTGAATGACTCGCTGGGTTGGTCTGAAGGATTTAACTCAGTAACTCGTCGATGCCGCGGTTGGCGAGTTGGTCGGCACGTTCGTTTTCGATATGACCGCTATGACCCTTGATCCATTCCCACTCGACGCGATGACTCGCGATCGCTCGCTCCAACCGCTCCCATAAATCTTGATTCTTGACCGGCTGCTTAGCGGCCGTCTTCCAGCCGCGCCGCTTCCACTGCGGCAACCATTCGGTGATACCACGGCGGACATATTGCGAGTCGGTCGTCAGCGTTACTTCGCACGGACGCTTCAATGCCTCCAGCGCTTGAATCGCCGCCATCAGCTCCATGCGATTGTTGGTCGTCAGACGTTCGCTGCCGTACAACTCTTTTTCGGTATCGCCGAAACGAAGAATCGCGCCCCAACCCCCGGGACCTGGATTACCGCGACAGGCCCCGTCGGTGTAGATCACCACTTTAGCCATGCCGTCGGGTTTTCCGCTGATAGCTACCGGTCAATGCGCCGCGCACCGCCGGCTCAACACCGACCAGACCCAAGGCTTTACGCTTTTTCCATGATACCGGCAACGGCGTCATACCGAATGCGCGCTTCTTGGCAACGACCATATACACCGCCGCCATCATCGGCCACCAGCGATCGCCAGCTTTCTCTAGGAAGTACAGCCGATCGCGCGCACTTTCGCGTCTTAACGGCGGACGGTAGTACAGCATACTGCCGTGCGTACATTCGAAATCGAGTAATCCCAACCAATCTTTGACGCGCGCCAGCGAAAAGAAATGACCGCACCACGGCGCCGACTTGGGTCGGCGCGCCAACAATCGGCGCACGCCCCACAAACTCATGTTATTGAAACCGAGAATAACGACATGCCCTTCCGGACGTAATACGCGGCTGACTTCGCGCAACACCGGATGCGGATCGTCGCAAAAATCAAGCGTATGCGGCAGCAACGCCAAGTCGATACTGCGCTCGTCGAGCGGCAGCGCGTCGGTCTCGCCCAACACCAGGCTCGTACGCGATCCGGTTAACATCTGTTCGACCGGACAATTTTTATACTGCTGCGGACCGTCTTGATCGAGCATGATGCGCGTCGGTGCGACCGACGCATCGAGCAGATCGAGCTTACCGATGCGGCCGAGCTGCAAGGCAATGGTGCCATAGAGCGACGGTAATATCGTCCGAAGACGATGCGCCTCGACGGCCTGTAACGATCGCCCGAGCGGGCTATCGAACCAGCACAGAAGTTGTGCGCGCATATCCGCAATGCATGTAGGATGCTCGTTGACGGTTTCGTCAGAGCCTTTCAAACTGAACGCCATGACAACTGTTTTACACGTCCGGGCCTTTCAGGACAACTACATCTGGCTGATCCGCGCCGACACACGACCGGCAGTTGCGATCGTCGATCCGGGTGATGCCGCGCCAGTATTAAATTACTTGCAACACGAGCAACTGATTCCGGTAGCGGTGTTGTGTACACACCACCACGATGATCATGTTGGTGGCGCGCAGGCATTGGCGGATAAATATTCTCTACCCGTGTACGGCCCGGCAACCGAACCGATCGACGCGATAACACATCCGCTGCGCGAGGGCGATCGCGTAACGCTACCGGCACTTTCGCTGACATTAAACGTCATCGATATCCCGGGCCACACCCGCGGTCACATAGCCTACGTCGGCGACGACAAGCTGTTCTGCGGTGACACATTGTTCTCCGCCGGTTGTGGTCGATTGTTCGAAGGCACTGCCGAACAAATGTATCGTTCGCTCAGTTGCCTCGCGGCATTGCCCGACACTACCGCCGTTTATTGCGGTCATGAATACACCCTCGCCAACCTTCGCTTTGCGATGACCGTCGAACCGAACAATACCGAGACGACGACGTATTACCGTCAGGCGGAACAACGGCAAGAACAGGGCCAACCCACCCTGCCGTCGACCATCGGTCGCGAACGACAGGTGAATCCGTTCCTGCGTACGACAGTGCCGACAGTGCGCGAAACGGCCGAAAAACACGCGAACGAACGATTAAATGACGATGTCGCGGTTTTCGCGGCTCTACGCCGATGGAAGGACCACTTCCGCGGATAGTCCGAGGCTAAAACCCGGGGTTTATAATTGACGCCTCTGCCGCTTCTGCCTAGTATTCAACAGCATGGGCAATCCGATAAGTAACAAGCGTCACCTCATCCAGTTCCTCATTCAGCTCACCATCCCCGCCATACTCTGCGGGTGCGGTACGCTTTCGGAACCAACCGTTACCACTCAGTCGATTCGCGAAGCGGAAGCGGCCAAACTTTCTCAGGTAAAAGCGCCGGCGGTCCCTGCGACTAACAACACCGTCGAATCGCCGATCGTTTCTAGCGTTTCGAATCGGGAATCGCGGGAGTTAAATGTAATCGGCGCGACCGTGCCGGCGGCGACGGAGCCGGCGGAAGTCTCGGCCGATGACAACCGTTTCGCCGATATTCCGGAAAATAGCGTCTGGGCGCGCATCCGTGCCGGCCTCAAAATGCCGAAGATGGATGCGGATCTTACTGGCCCGCATGAACGCTGGTTCGTCGAAAACGCCGAGTTCCGCGAGGCGATGTTCGAGCGTTCGAAGCTCTATCTCTATTACATCGTCGAAGAGGTCGAGAAGCGCGGCCTACCGATGGAAATCGCACTGTTGCCGGCCATCGAAAGTGCATACAAGCCTTACGCTTACTCGCGTGCGCGCGCGAGCGGCCTATGGCAATTCATCCCGTCTACCGGTCGCCTATACGGTTTGAAAAACAACTGGTGGTACGACGGCCGTCGTGACGTCATCGCCTCTACCCGTGCGGCGCTCGATTACCTGGAAAAGCTGCGCGATGATTTCGACGGCGACTGGCAGCTCGCGCTCGCTGCCTATAACGCCGGCGAAGGCCGGGTTGGGCGTGCCATCGAGCAAAATCGTCGCAAGGGCCTGGGCACCAATTACGTCAGCCTACGTCAGCTGAAGCAAGAAACTCGGCAGTACGTACCGAAACTGATGGCGATGGTGAACATCGTCACCAATCCCAGGGCCTATGGCGTTGCCTTGCCCGAGATTCCAAACGAGCCCTACTTCGCCAGCGTCGACACAACTTCACAGGTTGACCTCGGCGTCGTTGCCCGCTTGACCGGCATGGAGCCGACCGACCTGTATCACATCAATCCTGGCTACACCCGCTGGGCCACCGACCCTAACGGCCCGCACCAGGTGCTGGTGCCGGTCGATAAGCGCGACGCGCTGGTCGCTGGCTTAAGCAATCTGCCGCAAAGCGAGCGCGTGCAATGGCAACATCATGAAGTTCGTCACGGCGACACGCTGCACAGCATCGCTCGCAGTTATCGCATGACGGTCGAAGCCATCAAGGCGGCCAACAAGCTCACCAGCGGCGTGTTACGCACCGGTCAAAGCTTGCTACTACCCATATCGGCGAACGCCGTGCTACCGCCGGCAGCAGCTGCGCCAGCAAAGCCGATACGCACGGTTGCCAAATCGACCAACCGCCCGACGCTGCATCGCGTGCGTCCCGGCGAAACACTGAGCAGCATTGCCCGGCGCTATAACGTGATGGTGCGCCAGCTGGCGGACTGGAATTCGCTCAAGCCGGGCGAAGTACTGCGGATGGGCCAGCGGCTCAAGATCTTCGGTCACGAATCGCCTTCGGCGTAGTATCCATCCGCTACCTGCGCAATACGCGGGTAGCGTTTTACCCTGCTCCCTACCCCCCTCTGTTCATTCCTTTAGTTAACCAACGACGCCTGCAACAACGTACGGGTGTAGTCCGCCTGCGGTTGGGAAAATAACACCTCGGTTTCGCCCGATTCGACCACTTGACCGTTGCGCATGACGACGACCCGGTGTGCCATCGAGCGGATCACGCCCAAGTCATGCGAGATGAAGACATAACTCAAGCGATGGCGGCGTTGTAGCTCACGCAGCAACTGCAGTACCTGTTTTTGAACAGAAACATCGAGCGCGCTGGTCGGCTCATCCAATAACACCAACTTCGGTTCGAGCACGATGACCCGGGCGATGGCGATACGCTGGCGCTGACCGCCGGAAAACTCGTGCGGATAGCGCCATAGCATCGACTCATCTAGGCCAACCTCTTGCAGCACCTTGATAATCTTGACGCGGCGCTCGGCGGCATTGAACTGCGGAAAGTGGATGCGCAACCCTTCGCCGACGATATCCTCGACGGTCATGCGCGGCGAAAGCGACGAGTACGGATCCTGGAACACGATTTGTAAATCTCGCCGTAGCGGCCGCAGCTCGCGTTGCGACAAAGAATCGAGCCGCTTACCGTCCAAGCGAATCTCACCTTGGCAGGCTTGAAGGCGCAGCAAACAAAGTCCAAGTGTCGTTTTACCTGAACCGGACTCGCCGACGATGCCAACGGTCTCGCCCTCATGGACAGCAACGCTGACGTCATCGACCGCGCGGATGCGTCCTATCTCGCGCCGGAAAAAGCCGGATTTAATGGGGAAGTGACAGCGAATGTGCTCAAGCTCCGCCAGTAGCGGCCGTGCAGCTAATGCCTGGGCTTCGCCGGCGTCCACCAGCCGCTCCGGCCGGCTGTTCATTAAATGGCGTGTATAGGCGTGCTGTGGCTGGGTGAAGATCTGTTGCACACCGCCCTGCTCGACCACCCGACCGTGTTGCATCACACAGACACGATCGGCGAAGCGTCGCACTAGATTAAGATCGTGCGTAATCAGCAATAACGCCATACCGAACTCTTTCTGTAGCTCTTCCAGCAGCTGCAAAATCTGGATCTGGACCGTTACATCGAGTGCTGTGGTCGGTTCGTCGGCGATCAATAACTTCGGTGAGCAGGCTAAGGCCATGGCGATCATGACGCGTTGGCGCTGACCGCCGGACAGCATGTGCGGGTACGACTCCATACGCCGCTCAGGTTCAGAGATACCGGTACGTGCGAGCAGGTCGATCATGCGTCGCCGCGCCGCCGCCCGCTCCATGCCTTCGTGCACCATCAGCGGCTCGATTAATTGCTCGCCGATCGGATAGACCGGATTGAGCGCTGTCATCGGCTCCTGGAAGATCATTGCCACTTCGCGGCCGCGAACTCGGCGTAGCTCGTCTTCGCTCAGTGCCAGTAAATTGCGGCCGGCGAAATTTACTGCGCCACGATGATAATCAACCAACGCCGTTTCATGCAGCTTCAAAATGGACAACGCCGTTACCGTTTTACCGGAACCGGACTCCCCGACTACCACCAACTTTTCGCCGGCAGCGACAGTGAAGCTGACATCGTGCACGACCTCTGTGCGCGCACCGGCACGGCCGAGCCGCACACTCAAGCCATCGACGGTCAACAAGTTATTGCTAGGCTTAGCCACGGCGAATATCCATGGCCTCGCGCAAGGCTTCGCCGATGAAGATCAATAACACGAGCGTGCCAACTAGCACACCGAAAGTGGTAATCGACAACCACCATGCTTCAATGTTCGCCTTACCCTGCGCCAACAATTCGCCTAGGCTCGGGGTGCTTGGCGGCACTCCGAGACCGAGGAAATCGAGGCTCGTCAGCGCCAGGATGGCGCCGCTGATACGAAACGGTAAAAACGTGATCACCGGCGTTAATCCATTCGGCAGCAAGTGCCGCCACATGATGACGCGATTGGAGACACCGAGCGCACGCGCTGCCTTTACGTAATCCATGTTTCGGCCACGCAGGAACTCGGCACGTACGTAATCGGCGAGGCCCATCCAACCGAACAACGACAATAGGATCAACAGCAACAACACGCTCGGCTGGAACAACGACGAGAAGATGATTAAGAGATAGAGCTCGGGCATCGAGCCCCAAATTTCGATGAAGCGCTGGAACAATAGATCGAAGCGGCCACCAAAATAACCCTGTAACGCACCGAGCAGGACACCAGTGATAGTACCGACGATCGTCAGCGCAAACGCGAATAACACCGACAGGCGAAAGCCGTAGATGAGCCGAGCTAAAACGTCACGACCACGATCGTCGGTGCCGAGAAAGTTATCGGCCGATGGCGGTGCCGGGTTCGCCAAGTCAGCGTAATAATTGATGGAATCGAACCGGTGTGGATTGGGCGCGTACACCACCCAGTTGCCGCCGCGGGTCAGCAGCTCGCGTATATACGGATCGTGGTAATCAGCCTCGGTCTCGAAATCGCCGCCGAACGTTGTTTCCGGATAGTGCTTCAAAATCGGGAAATAAAGCTGGCCTTGGTAGTGAACGATCAGCGGCCGATCGTTGCTCAATACATTGGCGAACAAGCTCAATACGAATAACACACCAAAGATCCACAGGCTGAGATAACCGCGACGATTGGCCTTGAAACGCCGCCAGGCACGGGCATTCGGCGACAGATTTATCGGTCGATCCGCTTCCGGTGGCCGATGGCCGACGAGCTGTGCATCCGCTGCCGACGCTGATGGACGAATGTTTGTCATCGGTCGACGGACTCAAATTGGATCCGCGGATCGATCAGCACATAACACAAATCTGACAGAAGCTTTGCAAACAACCCGAGCAACGTGAACAAATAGAGCGTACCGAGGACAACTGGATAGTCGCGTTGCACCACCGATTCGTACGACAGTAAGCCAAGACCGTCGAGTGAGAACAATGTCTCGATCAACAAACTGCCGGTAAAGAACGCGCCGATAAAGGCGGCCGGGAAACCCGTAATCAGCGGGATCATGGCGTTGCGGAAGACATGCCGGTACAGCACGACGTTAGCACTCAGTCCTTTGGCACGGGCGGTGAGCACGTATTGCTTGCGGATTTCTTCGAGCATGCTGTTCTTCGTCAGCATCGTCTCAACCGCCAGGCTACCGACAACAGAGGCGGTGATTGGCAGCGCCATGTGCCATAGGTAATCGAGCACTTTCGAATACCACGGCAACTCCGACCAATAGTCCGACACCAAACCGCGCAACGGAAAGATGTGCCAAAACGAACCGCCGCCAAACAACACCAGCAGAGCGAGACCCAGCACGAATCCAGGAATGGCATAGCCGACGAGAATGATGGTGCTGGTGACGACGTCGAAACGAGAACCATCACGCACCGCCTTCGCAACACCGAGCGGTATACACGTCAGATAAACGATAAAAAATGTCCACAGGCCGATGCTGATGGATACCGGCAACTTCGATACGACGAGTTGGAAGACCGATTGATGACGATAGTAGCTCTGACCCAGATCGAACGTGAGATAGCTCTTCATCATGCGCAAGAAGCGTTCTGGCGCCGGCCGATCGAAACCATATAACGCCTGCAATTCCTTAAGACGCTCGGCATCCAAGCCGGCGGAGCCCCGGTATAGACCGCCGGAACTACCGGCGCTGGCCTCGCCTTCGGCGCTGCGGTGTTGCAATTGATGAACCAACTGCTCGACCGGCCCGCCGGGCACGAACTGCGTCACTGTGAACGTGATCAGCATCACACCGATCAGGGTAGGGATCATGAGGAGCAACCGCTTAAGAATGTAGCCGGCCATGCGTTATTTGCTCCAGCTCGTCTCGATCATCCACCCCTCGGCCGCATAGTACAGCGGCAACGACGATGGCATGTCGAATTTGTTCCGATAAGCGATCCGATGCACCTTGTTGTACCAGTTCGGTACCAGGTACTCGCCATGCAGCATGACGCGGTCCAGCGCCTTAAGGGCCGTCACCAAATGCTTGCGATCCGGTGCCTGCACCACCTTGTCGATCAGTGCGTCTATTACCGGATCTTTGACGCCCATCAGATTCTCCGATCCTTCCTCATCGGCGCTCTTTGAATACCAACGCCGGTACAGCTCATTGCCGGGCGATTGGCTCTCGCCGTATACCGCGGTCACCATGTCGAAATCGAAAACATCGGTGCGTCGCTGCCACAACGCAACGTCGACCGTACGGTAGTTCATGACGATGCCAAGTTTCTTAAGGTTCTGCGCAAATGGACCGAGGATACGCTCGAACGTCCTGCCTTGGACGGAATCGCCCAACACTTCGAACTCGAGCGGCTCGCCGTTGGCGTTGCGCAACACGCCATCGCGAAGAATCCATCCCGCCTGCTTCAATAGATCACGCGCCTGCCTCAGGTTTTCGCGTAACGAATGCGGCGGCAGGGTCATCGGCGGCTGCCACACCGTCGTGAATACTTCCGGCGACAGCTGCGCGCGATATGGCTCTAACAGTTTTAGCTCGTCACCCTGCGGCAAACCGGAAGACGCCATTTCCGAATTACTGAAGTAACTGTTGCAGCGCGTATATTGCTTATAAAACAAGTGTTCGTTTGACCATTCAAAATCGAACGCCAAACCGATCGCCTTACGCACGCGCTTGTCCTTAAAAATTGCGCGGCGGGTATTGAACACCAGACCTTGCATGCCGGCATTATTACGGTGTACCAACTCTTTTTTGACGATGCCGCCGTCATTGAATGCTGGCCCGACAAAGTCACGTGCCCAAGCCTTCGAGCTGTACTCGATATGAAAATCATATTCGCCGGCTTTGAACGCCTCGCGTTGAATCGTGTCGTCTTTATAGTATTTATAAGTAATACGATCGAAATTAAAAACGCCACGGCGCGTCGGCAAGTCACGTCCCCAATAATTGGGATTACGCACGAAGCTGATGTGCTTACCGAGATCGAAGCTTTGAACAATGTACGGGCCGCTGCCGATCGGAACTTCGGTGGCAACCTTATTAAATGGTTTGTCGCCTACCCAATCGCGCGAGAACACCGGGATCTCGGTGGCGATGAGATACAGCTCCGGATTAACGCGGGCAAATTCGAAACGGATCGTGCGCGCGTCGACCACAACCGCACGCTTAATATCTACCCAGTAGTAGCGGTATTGCGGATGGGCGGCGTTACTTTTCAACGTATCGAACGAAAATTTGACGTCTCGCGCCAATACCGGTTTGCCGTTCGAAAACTTCGCGAGCGGATTTAACCGGAACGTTACCGATAATTTATCGGCGGCAAGACTGATGTCCTCCGCCAACAAGCCATATTTGCTGAACGGTTCGTCGAGGCTCGACACCATCAGTGGCTCGAATACGAGTAAGTCGAGGCCGGCGGCAGGACGGCTTTTTAAGATGAACGGATTGAACGAATCGAAACTGCCTTGACCGGCAAGCGTGAGATTACCGCCCTTGGGCGCGTCCGCGCGCACATAGTCGAAATGCGAGAAACCGGCGGGATATTTAGGAGTGTAACCGAGCGCGGCGGACGGGGCGGCATGGACCGGCAGCGTAAGCGCCAACAGGAGCAACCCCAAACAACGACGCCACCACGACTCTCGCTTGGACTGATGCATCATCCCTCGGTGTTTAACTACCTTCGCGGTCTGCGCAACTATATCAGATCAATTAAACTGCGCCCTCTTCCCGGTCCGGGCGATTTTCGTTACTGTAACGACCCATCTCGCGAACCGCCGGCCATTACGCGGCGCGCCAATCGTACTCTTACAAGGGGAACACAAACTGCTATGGGTTTTCTCGCCGGAAAGCGTGCATTGATCGTCGGCGTCGCCGGCGAACGCTCGATCGCCTGGGGTATCGCCAAGGCGATGCGCCGCGAAGGCGCCGAGCTGGCCTTCACTTACCAGAACGACAAGCTCAAGGCGCGCGTCGAAGAGGTTGCCACCGAGCTTGGTTCCAATATCGCACTGCCGCTAGATGTTGCCAGCGACGAACAGATCGATAGTGCATTCGCGCGTCTGCGCGAGCATTGGGACGGGCTCGACATCATCGTTCATTCGGTCGCATTCGCTCTGCGCGAAGAGCTGTCCGGTTCGTTCGTCGACACGGTGACGCGCGAAGGCTTCCGCCTCGCCCACGATATCAGCTCCTACAGTCTGGCAGCGCTGGCTAAGGCCGGCCGGCCGATGATGCAGGGCCGTAACGGCGCGCTCATTACGCTGACCTATATCGGCGCCGAACGGGCGATACCGAACTACAACGTCATGGGGTTAGCCAAGGCTAGCCTGGAAGCGAATGTACGCTACCTGGCGCTGGCGCTCGGCCGGGATGGGATCAGAGTGAATGCGATTTCGGCGGGCCCAATTAAGACATTGGCGGCGGCCGGAATTGCCGACTTTCGCAAGCTGCTGGACGTCAACGACCGTGTTGCCCCACTCGGTCGCGGCGTAACGATCGACGAGGTCGGAAACGCTGCTGCATTTCTGTGCTCCGATCTTGCCTCCGGCATCACCGGCGAAATTACTTACGTCGACGCCGGCTTCAACATCGCCGCTTTCGCCCTCGACCGCTAGCAATAAAAAGCCCGGGCAACTTGGTTGTCCGGGCTTTTTTCGTTACAGCTGATTAGCGTGGATCTTCACATCGGCGTCTCGCCGTAGACCCTCACGATAACTCGCGTAGTAATCGCTGCCACGACGCTGCAGCAGTTGCTGGCGCAATTTATCTTTTGACGCGACGTCTACCTTAGACGGCTCAATATCACGCACGGCTTCCAGAGCGTAGACCACAAATCCTTGGCTACCTAAATCGACCTGTCCATATACCGGCTTGCCCTGCGGCCGTGGCGCAGCGAAGACGGCATTCAACAACCGCGGATCGATGCCGGTCGCTTGTTCGCGAGTCATCGTCTTCGACGGCTGCAGCGTTGCATGGGTGGTACGCGCGAGCTCGGCCAGCGTTCCACCCTGTTCGAGCTTCTTAATCCATTCCGCCGCGGCTGCCTGCGCCTGTTCACGCGCATGTTTCTCTTTAAGAACGCGTTCGATCGTCGCCCGTACTTCAGTAAGCGGTCGCACGGTTGACGGCCGGCGAGCTATAACGTGTAACGCCAATAACTCATTCCCTTTGAGCTCAATGATGTCGCTGTTACGTACCTGGCTCAGCACTTCCGATTCGAAAGCGGCGGTGACAACGCGCGGCTGGGCAGCGACACCAGCGCCACCGGTGCGGGTAAACCAATCACTGGTTTGCAGCGGCAAGTCGAGCTCTTTCGCCACTGACCGTACGCCGTCGGGATGCTCATAGGCCAAGTTACGCAAACGCTCCGAGAGCTCGTAGAACCGCTCTTCGGCTTTTTGTTTACGCACCTGTTCCGTTAAATCGTGTTTGGCCGATTCGAACGAACGCCGCTGCTCCGGCGTCAGCGCGGTAACAGTGGCGACATGAAATCCGAATTGCGAACGGATGGGGCCGACGATTTCTTTCGGCTTAATTCCGTAAACTGCCGTCTCGAGTTCAGCCGACGGCAACATGTGACGTGCAACCTCGCCGAGATCGCCGCCCTTTGCACCGGTTTCCTTATCATCCGAATACTTCGTAGCGAGAGTGGCGAAATTAGCGCCGGCGCGCGCCTGTTTCGCTACGTCGTCGGCACGAGCCTGTGCGGCTTTAACGATTGCATCGTTGGCGTTAGCCGGCACACTGATCAGAATATGGCTGACGCGACGCTTCTCAGGAGTGGCATAGCGAGCGACGTCGGTTTCATAGGCCTGGTGTAGTTCGGTATCGGTCGGCTGAATCTGCTTGGCGATTTCGCTCGCCGAGAGGGTTACATACTCCACACGCACCGCTTCCGGCGTACGAAATGCGTCCTGGTTGGATTGATAATGTTCTTCGATTTCCGCCGCGCTGACCGCCACTTTCGGCAAAAAACCGTCGGGCTGGATTACAGCATGCGTTACTTGGCGCTCTTGCCGCATTAAGCGAACCATCGACGCCACATCACCTTCGGTGACAAATGCACTTTCGCTTAAGCCCTGCTGTACCTGATTAGCGACGCTATCTCGCCGCAGACGAGCCTCGAAATCGCTTGTGCGCATACCTTGCTGGCGCAGGACAGCCTCATAGATTTCCGGCTCGAATTTACCGTCGCGATGGAAGTAAGGGAGGGTACGAATAGTTTCAGCGAGGCGGGCGTCACTTAATCGATAACCGCGTTGCTCCGCTTCCTTAACGAGCAACGTTTGGTCGATTAAATTCTTGAGGATCATTTCCTTGATGGCGCGGCTCTCGGGGCGTTGCTCGAGACCAGGCACCTGCGCGAGCGCATTGTGATACTGCTGCTGATCGATCTCGACGCCGTTGACCTCGGCGACAGCGACCGCGGAGCCGCTATCAAAGTAGGAGCTAATACCCCAAAGAATGAACGGTATCGTGAGGAATGAAAGAATCAGGGTCGCAATGATGCCCTGAGTTTTTTCTCGAATCTTGGTAAGCATCCGCGGTTACTCTGGCAATGAAGGGATTTGTGCCTAAAGGACTTACATCGACCTACATATACCAATGGGGACAAAAATTCTGGTCGCCATTTGAGCGACACTTCCCTGTGGCGCTCGCAGCCCGTTGAACTTCAGCGAGCTGCCAGTTTGGCGGAGCGGACGGGACTCGAACCCGCGACCCCCGGCGTGACAGGCCGGTATTCTAACCAACTGAACTACCGCTCCTAAGTGACACACCCTTCCCCACCTATTTCGGAGGAAAGGCTAACTGCTAAATGGTGGGTGCTGAGGGGATCGAACCCCCGACATTCGCCTTGTAAGGGCGACGCTCTACCAGCTGAGCTAAGCACCCTGCAACAGCACCCCCGAAAGGGCCGCTAGTTTAAGGCATCCTTCAGACCTTTGCCAGCCTTGAACTTGGGATTTCGCGATGCCGCGATGGTAATTGTTTCACCGGTACGCGGATTGCGGCCGTTGCGGGCCGCACGCTCGGCAACCGAGAAGGTTCCAAATCCGGTCAACTGTACTTGCTCGCCGTTGCGTAGCGAATTTGCGATCACGCTGAACAGCGCATCGATCGCCTTCGAAGCGGATGTTTGAGACAACTCTGCACTTTGCGCCACTTGTTGAATCAGGTCGGTTTTATTCACGTTCGAGTCCTCCAAGGTGTGGTGGGATACAAACGAATCGGCCGATCAGATCACCATACGCCTTTTAGGGCGTGTGGTGATCTATAACGAGCCTAGCAAAAGAACTCCATGGAAGGATTTTTTAGCAACCTATGATGCGCACTGCAAGCTACCCGCGTTAATGGGTAGTAACAGGATTAGCCACTTCTTCTGCCGAATCTGCTTCCGCTGCCGGCTGTTCTTCGGCCGGCTTTTCTTCAATCGGCTCGGGCAACCGCTCAAGCGCCGTCTCGAGCACCTGATCGATCCAGCGTACGGGTTTAATCTCGAGTCGATCGCGGATGTTCTTCGGAATATCGGCCAAGTCCTTACGATTTTCCTCGGGAATCATGACGGTCTTAATGTTTCCACGATGGGCCGCCAGTAACTTTTCCTTGAGCCCACCGATTGGCAATACTTCACCGCGCAAAGTGATCTCACCGGTCATCGCGACATCCGCGCGTACCGGGATTTTGGTAAGCGCCGATACCATCGCCGTACACATGGCAATACCGGCGCTCGGACCATCCTTCGGCGTCGCGCCTTCCGGCACGTGTAGATGGAAGTCATGCTTTTGATAAAAATCGGCCGGCAATCCAAGTTTGGCGGCACGAGCGCGCACCACGCTCATGGCGGCCTGAATGGACTCCTGCATAACATCACCGAGTTTACCGGTAATCGTCAGTCGCCCTTTACCGGGAAGAATGACTGCTTCAATCGTCAGCAGTTCGCCGCCGACTTCGGTCCAAGCAAGGCCGGTAACCTGCCCGACTTGGTTAGCCTCTTCCGCCATACCATAACGGAAACGCCGCACACCGAGATATTTGTCCAGACGCCGCGGCGATACCGTGACACTCTGCTCCTCGTCTTTCTGTAGCAACAAATCCTTGGCGACCTTACGGCAGATCTTAGAGATTTCGCGCTCGAGACTACGCACCCCCGCCTCACGCGTGTAATAACGCACGACATCGCGAATGGCGTTCTCGGTAATCGTCAGTTCGGTGTCTTTAAGCCCATTATTCTTCAGCTGCTTCGGTACGAGGTAACGAATCGCGATATTGACCTTCTCGTCCTCGGTATAACCCGAGAGCCGAATGACTTCCATACGATCGAGCAACGGTCCCGGGATATTCAAGGTATTCGCCGTTGCCAGGAACATCACGTCGGACAAATCGTAATCGACCTCGAGATAGTGATCGCTAAAAGCGTGGTTCTGTTCCGGATCGAGCACTTCGAGCAACGCCGAGCTCGGATCACCGCGAAAGTCCATCGCCATCTTGTCGACTTCATCCAGCATGAAGAGCGGGTTACGCACCTTCACCTTCGACATGTTCTGAATAATCTTGCCGGGTAACGAACCGATGTAGGTGCGTCGATGGCCGCGGATCTCCGCCTCATCGCGCACGCCGCCGAGCGACATGCGCACGAACTTACGCCCAGTGGCACGTGCAATCGATTGCCCAAGCGAGGTCTTGCCGACACCCGGCGGACCGACGAGGCACAAGATCGGACCTTTAAGCTGATTCACGCGTTGCTGTACTGCGAGATACTCAAGAATGCGGTCTTTGACTTTCTCTAAACCGAAGTGATCTTGGTCGAGGATGTCGGCGGCACGCTTTAGATCCTTCTGAATCTTCGTGCGCTTCTTCCACGGCACATTGACCAACCAGTCGATATAATTACGCACGACCGTCGCTTCAGCTGACATCGGCGACATCATCTTGAGCTTTTTGAGCTCTGACTCGGCCTTCTCGCGCGCTTCTTTCGGCATGCCGGCCTTGGCGATCTTGTTGGTTAGCTCTTCGGCCTCGTTCGGGCCTTCATCAAGCTCACCCAACTCTTTCTGAATCGCCTTCATTTGTTCGTTCAGGTAGTACTCGCGCTGACTCTTTTCCATCTGCCGCTTGACGCGACCACGAATGCGCTTTTCCACCTGCAACAAATCGATTTCCGTCTCCATCACGCCCAGGATGCGCTCCAACCGATCACGCACGCTCTGAACTTCGAGGATCTGCTGCTTCTCTTCGATCTTCAACGACAAGTGCGCGGCGATGGTGTCGGCCAAGCGGCCTGGATCATCGATGCCAGCCAGCGACGTCAGAATCTCCGGCGGGATTTTCATGTTGAGTTTGACGTACTGGTCGAACTCGGTGAGCACCGAACGCGTTAACGCTTCACCTTCGCGATCGGCAATCGGGTCCATCTCCAGTTGCGCTGTCAGCGCCGAGAAGTGATCGTCGGTCTCGAGATAGTGCTGAATAACCGCGCGGCGTTCACCTTCGACCAACACCTTAACAGTACCATCGGGCAACTTCAGAAGCTGCAGAATACTCGCGACTGTGCCGATCGTATGGATCGCTTCCACGGTCGGATCATCATCGGATGCGCTCTTTTGCGCGACTAACATGATCTGCTTGCCGGATTCCATGGCGATCTCGAGGGCGCGGATCGATTTGCGCCGCCCGACGAATAGCGGGATCACCATGTGGGGAAAGACTACAACGTCACGCAACGGCAATACCGGAAGCGTGATATCGGAGCCCGGTACAATCTTAGGTGGAACCTTTTCCTGGGGTTTCTGCGTCATCGGTCGCTCGGTTCCCTCATGAGGGCGAAGTAAATTGGGAAGTCACACTTAGGTAAGTGAAAGACGTACTTACCTCAAAGTTTGGAACCAAAGTGAGGTCAATGCAACCTCATTTCAAGAGGAGATAAACGGGTTGGCGCACGCGACAGACGCGACGATTTGCTTGGCAAAAAAAACCCCGCCTGCGGCGGGGTTCGTGATGCAGAGCTATTAGTTCAGGGACTTACCGACGCCCGCTTCTTGCCCTGCTCTTCGCCTTCGGCATAAATAAGCAACGGCTTAGCACCTTCTGAAATCACGCTCTCTTCGATCACTACCTTCTTAACACCTTCAAGCGACGGCAGTTCGAACATGATTTCGAGCAGGCACCGCTCGAGGATCGAACGCAATCCACGGGCACCGGTCTTGCGCTCCATGGCGCGTTTGGCAACCGCAACCAACGCATCATCGCGAATCTCAAGCTCAACACCTTCGAACTTGAACAAACGATGATACTGCTTGGCAAGCGCGTTTTTCGGTTCGGTCAAAATCTGCATCAATGCCACTTCGTCGAGCTCGTCGAGCACAGCGATAACCGGCAAGCGTCCGACGAACTCCGGAATCAAACCGTATTTGATCAAATCTTCCGGCTCAACCGAGCGTAGGACGTCACCCACTTTCTTGGTGTTCGCCTTGCTCTTGATCTCGGCGCCGAAACCAATGCCGCCCTTTTCCGAGCGCGCCTGAATCACTTTATCGAGACCCGAAAATGCGCCACCGCAGATGAACAGAATATTGCTCGTGTCTACCTGCAAAAATTCCTGCTGCGGATGCTTGCGTCCACCTTGCGGCGGTACCGAGGCAACAGTGCCTTCGATTAGTTTGAGCAATGCCTGTTGCACGCCTTCGCCGGAAACATCACGCGTGATCGACGGGTTCTCGCTCTTGCGTGAGATCTTGTCGATCTCATCGATGTAAACGATACCCTTCTGCGCTTTATCGACGTCGTATTCGCACTTCTGCAGTAACTTTTGAATGATGTTCTCGACGTCTTCACCGACGTAACCCGCTTCGGTCAACGTCGTTGCGTCGGCGATCGTGAACGGCACGTTAAGCAAACGCGCTAACGTCTCCGCCAGCAAGGTTTTGCCGGAGCCCGTCGGACCGATCATCAAGATGTTGCTCTTCGAGAGCTCAACATCACCGGTACGCGGTTCGTGCTCGATACGCTTGTAGTGGTTGTAAACAGCAACCGACAAAATCTTCTTAGCGTCGGATTGGCCGATCACGTACTCGTCGAGAATTTGGTAGATCTCGCGCGGCGTCGGAAATTTTTTCTTCGCCTGCGCAGCGTTCTTCTCTTCCTGAACTTCTTCACGAATGATGTCGTTGCACAGCTCGACGCACTCGTCACAAACGAATACCGACGGGCCGGCAATTAGCTTGCGAACTTCGTGCTGACTCTTGCCGCAGAAAGAGCAATACAAGAGCTTCTCGCCCTTGCCGTCGCCCCTACCGGAGTGATTGTCGTCTGCCATCCTCAGAACCTCACGAAGGACTATGCATGAAAGATGCCGCTTCTCAGAATCGGGCAAGTCCGCATCGTCGTTGAATAATCTCTATATAGCATATAGAGACCCGCTGCCGTAATTTGTTAGCTGCGCTTGTCGATGACGCTATCAATTAAGCCAAATTTGACCGCCTCCGAACCTTCCATGAAATAGTCACGTTCGGTATTTTCACGGATTTGTTCAAGGGTACGGCTAGTATGTTTGACCAGGATCTGATTAAGGCGTTCGCGCACGCGTAAAATCTCGCGGGCATGGATATCGATATCAGTCGCTTGCCCCTGGAAACCGCCCATAGGCTGGTGAACCATCATGCGTGCATGTGGCAGGGAAAAACGTTTGTTCTTAGCGCCGCCGGCCAAAATCAAGGCGCCCATGCTCGCCGCTTGACCGATACATACGGTGCTGACATCCGGCTTGATGAACTGCATCGTGTCATAGATGGCCAAACCCGCGGTAACCGCACCACCGGGCGAATTTATATATAGGTGTATGTCCTTGTCGGGATTTTCCGACTCCAGAAACAGCAACTGCGCGACTATCAAATTCGACATATGGTCTTCAACTTGACCGACCAAAAATATGACTCGCTCCTTGAGCATGCGCGAGTAAATGTCATACGCGCGCTCGCCGCGGCCGGTGGTTTCGATCACCATCGGCACCAGGCCTAACCCTTGCGGTTGCAAGGCGCCGCCTGAATATTTATCCATCATGTCCATCACCTTAATATCCATACCTTATTTATAAGATAAGGGATCACTATACACACGTCACTCAATGGAAACATCCATCGCTAAAAGGTCCGTCAACGGCACGGTCTGATCACGGACTTTAGAAGTGCCAAGTAATTCTTCGACGATACGCTCTTCCAATACCGTTGATTCCACTTCGCCTAAACGTTCTGGATTCGAGTAGTACCACTCGACGAACCGTTCCGGCGCCTCGTAGTCCTTGGCCATATCTTCTACCCGCGCCCGTATGCGCGCCGGATCCGCCTTGATAGCGCGAGCATGCACGACCTCGGCCAGAATGAGCCCGAGCGCTACGCGCCCAGTCGCCCGCTGACGGAAAAACGAGCCGTCACCATTTGGCATCGGCGTCCCACTGCGCGCGCTCATCGATTGAGCAATGCGTTGCATGCGCTCAATCTCGGCGGTGACCAAACTTTCCGGCGTATCGAACGTATTCGCATCACGTAATGCCTTCAGCACATTGCGCCGCAACACAGCACGTGCTCGACTACCGGCTTCGCGCTCGAGGTTGGCGCGCACTTCGGCACGTAATTTTTCGACGCCGCCTTCGGCAACGCCCAATAGTTTCGCAAACTCGTCGTTCACTTCCGGCAACGCCGGCTCGTTCACCAGATTCACGCGAATCTCAAAATCCGCTGCCTTGCCTGCCAGCATCTGGTTGCGATAGTCGTCAGGAAATTTAACGGCAACATTGCGCGTCTCGTCACGTTTGGCGCCGATCAAACCCTGCTCCATTTCTTCAAGCAAGGTTCCAGACCCGAGCACCAATGGGTAGCCTTGCGCTTTGCCGCCGTCGAATTCAACGCCGTCTAACCGTCCGACGAAGTCGATAACAACTTGATCATCTTTTTGCGCTGAACGTTCAACGGCGTTCCAGGTAATACGCTGCCGCCGTAAAGTTTCGAGCGTGCGGTCAACATCGGCATCGCTGATTTCCGCTACCGGCCGCTCCACCTCGACACCGGCGAGATCGAGCTGTTTGATTTCCGGATAAACTTCGAATTCAGCGGTGTACTGCAAACCTTGTCCGCGCGCGAGCGGCTTGTGTTCAATCCGCGTGCCGCCAGCTAAACGCAAATTCTGTGTGCCGAGCGCTTCACGCAGCGTGCGCTCAATGAGCTCACCGGCCGCCTCTTCGAGCAATTGCCCGCGGTAGCGGGCCTCGACCACCTTTGCGGGTACCTTACCTGGGCGGAAGCCAGGCATCTTGACCTGACGCGACAACCGTTGCAGACGACTGGCGAAGGCTTGCTCGAACTGTTCGGCCGGCACTTCAATGGTCAAACGGCGCCCGAGATTGCCGATGGTTTCGACGGAAACTTGCATGAATGTCTTCTCTGGTCTCTAAAATCAATGGGGTTTTAACGCTACGGGGAGCGATCCTACCGCTTTTGCTCGCCTCGGGTCACGTGTTGCCGAGGATGAAGCAGCCTAACGAACCGTTGCCTTCCGGCACGCCCATGCCGCCCCCTCTCCCGCACGGGGCAAGGGGAGCTTTGTAATATCTGGTGCGAATGGGGAGACTCGAACTCCCACGGGTTGCCCCACTGGAACCTAAATCCAGCGCGTATACCAATTTCGCCACATTCGCGATTGCTATATTGGGAAAAAACCGGTGGGAAACCACCACATCCTCGTCCAGGAATGGTGGGCCGTCCAGGGCTTGAACCTGGGACCCGCTGATTAAGAGTCAGCTGCTCTACCAACTGAGCTAACGGCCCGTATCTTAAAGAAACTACTATCCGCCGGCTTGTCTGGCGACACCTCGGCGACATGGCATCCTGCCTTATCTTAAGTTTGCTTCACTAACGCGGCGCCCACTACACCGCGTCAACTCAAAATTGGGGTGAGCGATGGGATTCGAACCCACGACAACCGGAATCACAATCCGGGACTCTAACCAGCTGAGCTACGCCCACCATATCGCATCTCGCTGCAGTATATACCCACCCAGGCCGACCTCGGTCCTTCAGGATAGCGGCTTCGTCACCAAACTTGGTGCGCCCGACAGGAATCGAACCTGTAACCCCCAGCTTAGAAGGCTGGTGCTCTATCCGATTGAGCTACGGGCGCCTGCACTGAATCGTCGTTCAGCCGCCCGTCGCTTGCAAGATGGTCGGGGTAAGAGGATTTGAACCTCCGACACCCTGCTCCCAAAGCAGGTGCGCTACCAGGCTGCGCTATACCCCGGCTGCCACAGCGAGGGCGGAACTATACGCACGCCCTTTATGAGCGTCAACGCGCCCACTAGCATTAGGGGGTGACTTTAATACTGCCCTGCTTGGCACTGCTTAAATCGCGTGCGATCATGCGCGCCCTTCGAAACTGCCTACTGAGACGCCCAATCCCCATATGACCGCCCGCTTGATCGACGGAAAGAGTATTGCCAAATCCTTGCTCGCTGAACTGCAGGCACGCGTAAAGCAACGCATCGCCAATAAGGAACGGGTCCCGGGATTGGCGGTGGTAATGGTTGGCGAAGACCCCGCCTCTGAAGTGTACGTGCGCAACAAACGCCGGGCGTGCGCCGAGGTCGGAATGCGCTCGTTCTCGTACGATTTGCCGACGGCTACGTCTGAGACCGACCTGATAACACTGATCGATCAGCTCAATGCCAATCCTGAGGTCGACGGCATTCTAGTGCAGCTACCGCTGCCGAAACATATCGATCAAGACACGGTTATCGAACGTATCGATCCACGCAAAGACATCGACGGGTTTCATCCCTACAACATCGGTCGACTGCTGTTGCGTGCACCCGTACTACGACCGTGCACGCCGCGCGGCGTGATGCGGCTGCTCGAATCGACCGGCGTTTCGTTCCAGGGCCTCCATGCCGTTGTCGTCGGCACGTCAAACCACGTCGGTCGACCCATGGGCCTTGAGCTGTTGATGGCTCGTTGCACGGTAACTATGTGCCATCGCTTTACGGGCGATTTGCCGGCGCACGTCGCTGGCGCCGACATCTTGGTCGTGGCGGTCGGCAAGCCGGCGCTGATAAAAGGGGGATGGATTAAGCCAGGCGCCATTGTTATCGATGTCGGCATTAACCGCGATGCCGACGGTACCGTTGTCGGTGATGTTGAATATGAAGTCGCACGTGAGCGTGCAGCGTGGATTACCCCCGTCCCAGGTGGGGTCGGCCCCATGACCGTCGCCACTCTACTGTTAAATACCTTCGAAGCCGCCGAGCAAGCCGGACGCTAATAGCGACGCGCCTGGCGGCGCACTTCTTTGTGTTACCATCGTTGAACATCGTGAAACGCCGCTCGCGCAGCGACGTTTCACTTCTTACATAACCAACAACCTACGCAGATGGTTAGGCAATGGAATTGCGCATCGATACTCGATTACTGTACGCCGACGCCGTGGGGGCAGAAGGCGTTTCTTCCTCCGAGCTAACGGCGCTCACGCCTAAGCTCGAGCGTGTCCATTCCCAACTCACCGAGCGAACCCGCGGCGAGTTCGACGCTGAATACGCCTGCCTCAATTTACATACCCTAATGCCGCCCGAGGTCGATGCGATCGAAGCCGAAGCCGCTCGGTTGCGCGGCTTCGGCGACCTCCTCGTGCTCGGTATCGGCGGCAGCAATCTCGGTGCCATGGCGGTGTTGCAAGCATTGAGCTACGGCAACCGCAAAAGCACCGGCCCTCGTTTGCACTTCATCGACAATATCGATCCGGATTATCTGCGCGATCTGTTGGCGAGCTTGTCCGCGCACACCACCGCCGTCATCACCATTAGTAAATCCGGCGGCACCATTGAAACCGCGACGCAATATCTGATCGTGCGCCAGTGGCTACGCGACGCGCTTGGAGAAACTGACGCGCGCACACGCCAATGGATCGTGACCGATCCGATACAGGGCTGGTTGCGCAAATTGGCAAGCGCTGAAAACCTTCCCACGCTAGCGGTGCCACCGAGAGTCGGCGGACGTTACTCAGTGCTAACTGCCGTCGGCTTGTTGCCGCTCGCCGCCGCCGGCGTCGACATACGCGCATTGCTCGACGGAGCCCGCGTTAACGCCGCACGCTGTCAGTCGGCACGCATCGAACAAAATGCAGCACTGGAAGTCGCTGCGCTATATTTCTTGTTAGACACCGCCAAGCAAAAGCGATTGTCGATCCTCATGCCTTACATCAACAGTCTGCGATTGTTCGGCGACTGGTACCGACAACTATGGGCGGAGTCGCTTGGTAAACGACGGGCCGATGACACACCCGCCGGCACATTGCCGGTAACGGCGCTGGGCGCGGTAGATCAGCACAGCCAACTACAGATGTATCTGGAATCGCGCCGCGACAAAGTGTTCGCATTCCTCGCGCTCGATCGCTGGTCACACGACGTCCATATTCCGCTGACGGACACGGAACGCGCTGCATTTCCTTACCTCGCCGGCAAAACGCTGAACGAGGTCATCGCCGCCGAATTTTTGGCGACGCGCCAAGTCATCGCCGACTACGGTCATCCTCTGCTCACGATCCACTTGCCGGTATTGAGCGCGCACACGCTCGGTCAACTCATCGATTTGTATCAACGCGTCACCGTTTACGCCGGCCTGCTTTACGGCATCAACCCATTGGATCAACCGGCCGTTGAAAGTGGCAAACAATTAACTCTGCAAAACTTGCAGAGCGTCCGCCACGCTTCCTAAAAACCGCCGGTCAGCCCGTGAGCAGGACCCAGTTTTGGCGAACCTGGCGCCGGCGGCCGCAAACGATTGACCAATCTCTGTGGTCGCACGCACTCGCTCACTGCCGCTATGCGCAAACGCTGACAACATCGGATCGCAAACGCCTGCGTGACACTGTCGTCGCTTTTTTGAGCGCGAAGCACATCGATGGCACGGCCGGCTTCGAAATGACAACGCAGACACGCGCGATCGTTGCCTTGAAGGCATGCGTACCGATTCTAAATCTCGGTATGAATTACTACCGAGGATGGAGCGATATCATTATCTATCCCGCCGATTTCCGCGTCCGTGAAGAGTATATGGACGATGCCGGCGTAGTTCATCAGCAAGCACGCGACTTATGCGGACAAGCATTAACGCAGGGACCCATCGTGCTGTCTTGGCAAGCCATCGAAGACGAACGCGATACCATCGACCGCGACGTCGTGATACATGAGTGCGCACACAAGCTCGATATTTTGAACGGAGCGGCCGACGGCTTCCCACCTTTGCCGTCGTCGATGGCGGCACGTCAGTGGACTGATGTTTTTAGCACCGGCTTCGACCACTTTTGCCGCGCCGTCGAAATTGACGACAATACCCCGCTCGATCCCTATGCCGCGGTTGATCCGGCGGAATTCTTCGCCGTACTGAGCGAAACTTTCTTCACCGCACCGTCGATCGTGTACCACGACTTTCCGGCCGTGTATTGTCAGCTGAGCGAGTTTTACCGCCAGGACCCTTACGCATTGCTCGGAGATGGCGAATGATTCCGTTGCGTGATGATGTCCCCTGTCGCACTACGCCGTTCATTACTTGGGCGCTGATCGCTGCCTGCTCGTTGGCGTACTTGTGGCAGATGTCGCTCGGCAAACGTGGTTTTGAAGTGGTCGTCTACAACCTCGGTGTGATTCCAGCGACGCTGCTCGGTGACATACGCTTGCCATCGGAACTCTATGTCGTACCGCCGCTAGTAACGATTTTTACGTCGATGTTTCTGCACGGCAGCTTGATGCATTTGTTCGGCAATATGCTGTATCTGTGGATCTTCGGTAACAACGTAGAAGACGCGATGGGCCATCTGCGGTTCTTGGTGTTCTATTTACTGACCGGGACAATGGCGGCGCTAGTGCAATCGGCAGCGAATATCAGCTCTGCCATTCCCATGGTCGGCGCCAGCGGCGCGATTTCCGGTGTGCTCGGGGCCTACTTATTGTTACATCCGCGCGCACACGTGCTGGTTTTCATTCCACTGGGATTCTTCTCGCAGCTGGTACATCTGCCGGCGATGCTAGTGCTGGGACTGTGGTTTGTACTGCAGTTGGTCAGTTCAGCGTTGGCGGATCAAGCAACGGGCGGCGTTGCTTTCGGCGCGCACATCGGTGGTTTCATCGCCGGTATGGCGCTAATCCCGCTATTCAAGCGCCGCCAAGTACGGTTGCCGGCGCGCTAAAAACTAGTGAAAGTCATCCCAAGCTTTCAACCGACACGCGAGCGAAAGCGCTCCTCGGCCGAGGCCCGCACCGGCTCGATAGCTTTGACGGAACGCATCAACAACTGAACCAATTCGGCTAGCATATAAGCGATTAATAATACCGCGCTGGCAACAGCGACGCCGCTCAATAAAAAGCCGATACCGCCGACAAAGCTTGGGTCGTCGCCCACGTTCGGGAACAACGGATGCATCGCCGGGTTCAATACTTCATCGAGGCCCACGTTAGTGAACCATACGAAGATACCACCCCCGATAGCGACCAGACCCACCAACGCTGCATAAGCTTCCGCCAAACCGCAAATCAAAAACGGGGCGAACCGCAGTGCTATAAACGGCCCCGACGCAACGTTCTCGATCTGTTGCGCGCGAATGAAAAGCACATGGGTGGCGGCATAGACGGCAATGACGAAAATCAACTCGAACAACATACCGCCAAGAATGGCGTTATTGGAGAGATCAAAGATTTTCCTGCCAGCCATGAAAAAAGTCGTCATGCTGAGCAATACAAGAATGACGCCGGTAACCTTGAGTGCTATGGCGACCGCGCGACAGAGGAATCGATCCTGCGACATCAGTCGAAGCACTGGTCGCATGAACAAAAATTTTTCCATGTTGGTAGCCCCCGGCGGGCTGTGCTTATTGTGGTGAAGGAATATACTAATGGCGTTGTCTTGACGCCGCCCATACTATCCGAAATGCATTTTCTGCCCAGCGTTCAACGCTACCATTCGTCGGCTCTAGCCTCTCATGCAGCAGTATCTTGATTTGCTAAGACACGTGCTGGCCAACGGCACACGAAAAAGCGATCGCACCGGCACCGGAACGCTGAGCGTGTTTGGCTACCAGATGCGGTTCGATCTCAATGCCGGTTTCCCGGTGGTCACCACCAAGAAACTGCATCTGCGCTCAATTATTTATGAGCTTCTCTGGTTCTTGCGCGGCGAGACCAATGTGCGCTATCTGCAAGAACACGGTGTCACAATCTGGGACGAATGGGCCAACGCCGATGGCGAACTGGGCCCCGTCTACGGCTCGCAATGGCGCTCCTGGCCCACGCCCGACGGCCGCAAGATCGATCAGATCACGCAACTGATAAACCAGATCCGCGCCAATCCTGATTCACGCCGGTTAATCGTTAGCGCCTGGAATGTCGCCGAGATCGATCGAATGGCATTGCCACCGTGCCATACGTTCTTCCAGTTCTATGTCGCCGATGGTCGGTTATCGTGCCAACTGTACCAACGCAGCGCCGATATCTTCCTCGGCGTACCGTTCAACATCGCGTCCTACGCATTGTTAACGATGATGCTGGCGCAAGTAACTGGCCTGAAGTATGGGGAGTTCGTCCATACCTTTGGCGATACTCATCTTTATCTCAATCATCGGGAGCAAACCGAGCTTCAGCTAACGCGCCCACCGCGAAAATTACCGACGATGCGCCTGAATCCAGCGCGTACCTCGCTGTTCGATTTCGTATATGAGGACTTCGAGCTAGTCGATTACGATCCGCATCCCGCCATCCGCGCACCGATCGCGGTCTAGGAGCTAATGCGTGACATCGGTTCGCCTATCCCTAATCGCCGCCATTGCCGAGAACCGTGTTATCGGTGTGCGCAACACGCTACCGTGGCACTTGCCGGCAGATCTTAAGTATTTTCGCCGACTGACCGTCGGCCATCCCATCATCCTCGGACGACGCAACTACGAATCGATCGGCCGACCGCTGCCGGAACGCACCAACATCGTCATCACCCGCCGCACCGACTACTCCGCTCCCGGTTGCCGCGTGGTGCATACGCTAGAAGCTGCGCTCGCGGCCGCCAACGGCACGAGCGAGATCTTTATCGTCGGCGGCGCCGAGGTTTATGCACAAACACTGGCACAGGCCGACCGGCTTTATCTGACATTCGTTCACGCCGTTGTTCCCGGTGATACCTTCTTTCCCGAATTCGATTTGCGTGAATGGCGCGAGCTTGCACGTGAATATCACGCGGCTGACGAGAAGCACGCGCACGCGTTTAGTTTCGTAACGCTTGAGCGGTTGCGTCCAAAGTGATCAAACAACTGACCATTTTCGGCACGTTGCTGTTCGGCGCGAACGTCAGTGCCAGCGACCTGTACGTCGAACACCCGACCGATTTCCGCTTGAACCTAGCCCGGCACACGCTCGCGCTAAGCGACGGCAGTACTACCTTCGATACCACCGTTGAACAGCTCGGCATCGCCTGGCGCGAGCGCTATGGGCAACGCTTACAGTTCGGCCTGCTCGGCGGTTACACCTATGTCACGCAAACCAACAATCCGGCAACCGCCGGCCTCGATCCCAATGGCTATCACGCCGGCTTGACACTCGACATCGACGTATGGACAACCGACCGCTTGCGGTTGGCTGTCGGTACTGCGTATCTCTATCAACGCGTAAAGCACGAAGAGACCGAGCAAACCGTCGAGCTCGCTTGGTACGAGCCAAGCGCCTACGTTAGCGTGACAGCCGAACTCAGCAGCAATCTGCGCGCCTACGGCGGTACTCGTTACGGCGTAGTCGACGGCGAGCAACGCTTGCACGGCACACAGAACGAAACGCGCACGCTCAAGCGTTCAGCAACCGCTGGCGCGCTCGTCGGACTGGAGCTTCAATTGGAGGAAAACGGATACGTCGGAGTTGTCGGCGAAACCGGATACCACCGAGGCGCCGCCCTATACTTCGGGCGGCGTTTTATGTTTTAAGTGGCTCGGTTACGCAATCTGGGCTGCCAATTCGGCCGCCTGCTTTTTCTGCTGCTCGTTGCCCTCGGCTAGTACCTCATCCAGGATACTGCGCGCGCCGTCGGCATCGCCCATGTCGATGTAGGCCTTGGCTAAATCAAGCTTGGTGGCAGTCTCATCCCAGTGCGCTTCCTGACCCTGTTCGCCCGCACCATTGGCACTCGGTTCGACCGTTTCCACCACTGCCGTCTCCGGCATCGGTGCATCGAGCTCCCATTTGATCTCTTCATCGTTCGCATGGGGAACCGCCAACTCGGCACTTGCGGCGGCTACCACTGGCTCCGACTTGGCTGACTCGAAATCAATAACGTTATCGCCACCGGCGCTGAAATCCATCACACCGAGGTCGTCCGCCGCTTCATTCGTCGGCACCGTTTCCGGGGTGCTCTCACCGAGGTCAAAGTCGAAACTCGCATCAGCCGGCTCAGCCGGCGCTTCGAAATCGATGCCAGCGGCTGTCGGCTCAACCAGTTGTGTCGGCGCACTGGCGGCGGAAAATTCTACTGCCGCTGACGCGGCGGCTTCCGGTATAAAGATGGCCGTCTCATCCGCCGCTGCGGCAACCGGCTCGGTACTCGCCGGCTTGTCGGCAGTGCGCCGATCCGGCGCGCCGCCACGGAACATCGGGTTATCGGGGTTGAGCTTGCGGCCCATCTCCTCGATCTTCTCCCACATCTTGCCACCGCGCCCACCAAGAGACGCATAAAGCTCTTCCGCCAGCGTTTCGAAGCCGTTGACGTCATTACGCTGGTGATAAATCTCAAGCAGCTTTTGCTTTAGTTCTTGGCGATCTGGATTCTTGACGATCGCCTCTTTCAAAATCTCTTCCGCCGTCTCGTCACGACCGTAAGCGAGATAAACCTCCGCTTCGGCGATCGGATCGACTTCATCGGTTTGCATGTGGCCCATGCCAGCCTTGCTGAAGTCGCTCAAGAACGACGTATCGCCGGTCGTTACCGCTTGGCCGGTAGTATCGCCACTGCCGGTCGGCGTTTCTGTGGCAATCGCATCGGAAGCGAGAATGCTTTCCTCGAACTCAGCGATCGAACGCTGGCGGCGACGCAAGTAGACGATCAACAAGCCGCCACCCAATACGACAAACAGGATGCCCAAAATCGGCAATGCCGAGCCACCGAGCACGTCTTCCAGCAACGATGTCATGAAACCTTTTTCGGCGACCGGTTCAGGCGCTGGCTTCGGTACGACCGGCGCTGGTTTAACCAGCGTTTCGGCCTTCGCCGGCTCGGGTGCCGGAGCCACTGGCGCCGGCACCGGTTCGGTCTTTGCGACCTCCGGGGTAGTAGCTGCTTTGGTCTCGGCCGGCTTCTGCGTCTGCTGAGCGAGCGCCTGATTGTCTAGTTCGATCAGACGTTTCTCATTCTTGATCTGTTCGCGTACCTGACCGACTTTATCGGCCAACTCGCGATTTTCGAGCTGCTTCGACTCGAGCGACTCCTCCAAGGTCGAGGCTCGATCGGCCAGCGCGGTACGTTCATCTTTCACCGCTTCGGCACCGCCGGCTTTCGCCGAGTTCTTATCGGCAGCACCGCGCACGATCTTCAACGTATCGTCAGCTGCCTTCGGTTGTCCCTCAGGCGCCGGCACCACTGTCGCCGATTCGGTGGCCGCCGGTGCGGCGGTCGAAGCCGCCGCGGTACTTTCTTCATTCACCTTAAGCGTGTTGCTACCGGCAGCGAGCTTCAGCTTGTATTCCTGCCAGGAATCGTAATGAGCACGAAACTCTCTGCGAGCCTGCACCGTTGCCAACGCTTCGATAACCTCGCGCTCAGGTATCTTTAGAACCTTGCCAGCGCGCAGATTGTTGACGTTGTTGCGGAAGAACGCGTCCGGATTGTTCTTGAAGATCGCCAGGATGACTTGTTCAACGGTCAGTTGTTTGTCGGCGCGGACATTTTCAGCGATAGCCCAAACCGTATCGCCCGCCCGCACCGTCACTTCATGCGGACCGGCAGAGGCCGATGGAGCCGTCGATTCCGCGGACGAGCTTTCCGTCGTCGGCGTCGATTCCGGGGTCGCTGCCGGCGTCTCGGACGGTACCGTTTCGCCGGTATCCGTCGGTTGCGGCGCCGCCTCTTCGGTTTGGGCGGCCGGTGCCGGCACTTCTTGGACGGTAGGTTCGGCAGCAGGCGCTGCGGTCGACACCGACGGCTCCGGTTGAGGTGCAGTTGGCGTCTCGGTTGTTGCCGCTGGTGCCGGCGCGGTTTCGGGCGGCGGTACCGTTTCTACGGACGCCGGCGGTTCGGCTGGTGTAGTCGGCACCTCTACCGCGGCCGGCTTGTTGACCATGTAGGCCGGTGGATCGACCAAGGCGGTGTATTCGCGCACCAAACGCCCACCCGGCCATTCCAGTTGCAGCAGTAAGTGCAGGAATGGTTCTTCGATCGGCTGCTCGGTTTTGAGCTCGAGGAAGTAGTGCCCATCAGGGCGCTTCACCACCTCGAACTTGATAGCGGAGAGAAATGGTAAACGCTCGGCGCCGGCGGCTTCAAAATCGGCGCGCGGTGCGAGCGTGACGTTCAGGCCACGGCGTTCATTGTCGGCGATGGTAGTGAAATCGATTTCGGCTTTGAGCGGCTCGTTGAGCGCAGATTGGACTTTTAACTTGCCCAATCCCAAGGCGAAGCTCGACAGCGGAGATAGTCCTAAGAAAGCTCCCAACACCAACCGGCCGGTGAGCCGTTTTACTTTTAAATAACGCATCTATTTTCCCCGGCGGCGTTCAGACGAAGCCTCCTGTTCGTGTTTAGGCACTAGGAGTTACGTAGTAATAATAGTAAGCGCCTTTATAAATCTCAACTAAGTTCGGCCAACGGAACAGATTGTCGCTTTTCTGCTGACCAAAACCTACCACTAATTACCCGCTCCCCCCGCCTCCGAACAGGGGCAAATAGCACAGGGGGTACTTAGAAGGCGGTACTCCCGCCACAGATTAAAATAAAGAGCCATCGTGGCCCCGCGATATCGCCGCGGGTCACGGTGATCGCCCACGCACAGCGGCGCGGGCGTCGACCCTATTTCGTATAGTCGTTCTTCGCGCCGCTATCAACACGGCGGTACGAGGGTCAAGGATTAACCCTGAAGCAGTATACGCAGCATACGCCGCAATGGCTCGGCAGCGCCCCAGAGAAGCTGATCGCCGACGGTGAAGGCGCTGAGATATTCACCGCCCATGGGCAGTTTGCGCAGCCGTCCGATCGGTACCGCGAGCGTACCGGTAACGGCGGCTGGGGTTAGTTCTTTGATGGTGATGTCGCGCTTGTTCGGAACGACCTTCACCCAATCGTTCGCCGCGGCGAGCATACCGTTGATCTCGTCGAGCGGCACATCCCTGGTGAGCTTAATCGTCAGCGCTTGGCTGTGACAACGCATGGCGCCGATGCGGACACACACGCCGTCCACGGCGATTGGGCGCTTGCTACCGAGGATCTTGTTGGTCTCCGCCATGCCTTTCCATTCTTCGCGGCTCTGACCGTTACCAAGGTCTTTGTCGATCCACGGGATCAAGCTGCCGGCGAGCGGCACGCCGAAATTGGCCGTGGGAAAACGATCGTCACGCAGTGTTCCGGCGACTTCGCGGTCGATATCGAGGATCGCCGAGTTCGGGTCGTCCAACAGCGTCTTTGCCGCCAGATGCACCTCGCCCATCTGCTGCAGTAGCTCGCGCATGTTTTGCGCGCCGGCGCCGGATGCGGCTTGGTAAGTCATCGACGTCAACCATTCGATCAGCCCGTGCTCGAACAATCCGCCGAGCGCCATCAACATTAACGACACCGTGCAGTTACCGCCGATGTAGTTCTTCACGCCGCTCTTGATGGCGCTGTGGATCACATCGAGGTTGACCGGATCAAGGATAATCACGGCGTCATCGGCCATGCGCAACGTCGAGGCGGCATCGATCCAATAGCCTTTCCAGCCGGCGGCACGCAACTTCGGGAAGATCTCGGTCGTGTAGTCGCCGCCTTGGCAAGAAATGATGATGTCCATCGCCTTCAGGTCGTCGATACTTTTCGCGTCTTTTAGCGGCGGCACATCCTTACCGATCGACGGACCCTTGGCGCCCACCTGTGAGGTAGTGAAGAACACCGGCTCGATATGATCGAAATCCCGCTCCGCCTGCATCCGGCCCATCAATACCGAGCCGACCATACCGCGCCAACCAACTAACCCTACCCGCTTCATGTGACCCTCGATAATAAAATAAAGTGGCGCGCGTCGGGCGCGCCTTCGGCTCGCCTCCCTCTCCCAGAGGGAGAGGGAGAACAAGTTCGCTGATGCGATTTACATAAGACCGGCTACTACCGCCTCGCCCATTTGGGCCGCGCCGACGCGCTGCATGCCGTCGGTGTAAATGTCGCCGGTGCGCAAACCGCGGTCGAGCGCCTTCGACACGGCACGCTCAACGCGCTCGGCCAGCACCGGCTGACCCAACGTGTAACGCAACATCATCGCTACCGACAAGATCGTCGCCAACGGGTTGGCGATCCCTTTGCCGGCGATATCCGGCGCTGAACCGTGGATCGGCTCGTACATGCCCTTGTTGGCAGCATCGAGCGACGCCGATGGCAGCATACCGATAGAGCCGGTCAACATGGCAGCCTCGTCCGATAGAATGTCGCCGAACAAGTTGCCGGTGACGATGACATCGAACGACTTAGGCGCGCGTACTAGCTGCATCGCTGCATTGTCGACATACATGTGCGATAGGGCTATGTCCGAATAATCCCGGGCAACACGCTCGACCACCTCACGCCACAACCCCGACGCTTCGAGCACATTGGCCTTTTCCACCGAACACAGTTTCTTGCCACGCTTGCGGGCGGCGTCGAACGCCACCCGCGCGACACGCTCGACCTCATGCTCGGCATAAACCATGGTATTGAAGCCCTGACGCTCACCGTTGGTGAGGGTGCGCACACCACGCGGTTCACCGAAATAAATATCACCGGTCAATTCGCGCACGATCAGGATATCCAACCCGGCGACAATTTCGGGTTTGAGCGACGACGCCGACGCCAATTGCGGATACAGAATCGCCGGCCGCAAATTGGCGAACAGCTTGAGCTCCGAACGAAGCGCGAGTAGCGCCCGCTCCGGTCGGACGTCACGTGGCAAGGTGTCGTATTTCGGCCCACCGACGGCACCGAGCAGTACCGCATCGGCCTGCTGTGCCAGTTTCAGCGTCGCTTCGGGTAACGGGCATTGGTGCAGATCGTATGCCGTTCCGCCGACCGGCGCGGTTTCGAGCTCGATCGACAAGCCGTCGCGCCGTAGATGCTCCAGCACTTTCACCGCTTCCGCCACTACCTCCGGGCCAATCCCATCGCCCGGCAATATCGCAATCTTCTGAGTCATATTATTTCTCGCTAAAGAGCCACGGTGCTTCTTTGGCACGCCGTGCCTCGTAGGCACGAATATCGTCGACATGTTCGAGCGTGAGGCCGATGTCGTCGAGGCCGTGCAACAGGCAATGCTTACGGAACGCATCGATCTCGAAGTGATAAACTGTGCCATCCGCCAGCACCACGCTCTGCGCGGCGAGATCTATCGTCAACCGGTAGCCCGGCGTTGCCTGCGTTTCACGGAACAAACGCTCGACCGCATCGCCTTCAAGCACGATCGGCAGAAAGCCGTTCTTGAAGCTGTTGTTGTAGAAGATGTCGGCGTAGCTCGGAGCGATCACCGCGCGGAACCCATAATCGAGCAATGCCCATGGCGCATGCTCACGCGACGAGCCGCAACCAAAGTTATCGCGCGCCAGCAAAATCTCTGCTCCCTGGTAACGCGGCTGATTTAGCACGAATTCAGGATTAATCCGCCGTTTGCTGTGATCCATGCCGGGTTCACCCGGATCGAGATAACGCCAATCGTCGAACAACGTCGGACCGAAACCGGTGCGCTTGATCGACTTTAGATACTGCTTCGGGATGATGGCGTCGGTATCGACATTCGGCCGGTCGATCGGCGCAGTAAGGCCGGTCATTTTTTCAAACTTTTGCATTAGCTCAACTCCCGTACATCCACGAAGTGTCCGGCAATCGCCGCTGCCGCTGCCATCGCCGGCGACACCAGGTGCGTGCGTCCGCCAGCGCCTTGCCGGCCTTCAAAGTTGCGATTGGACGTTGAGGCACAACGCTCGCCCGACTCGAGCCGATCGGCATTCATCGCCAAACACATCGAACAACCCGGCTCACGCCATTCGAAGCCCGCCTCTTTGAAAATACGGTCGAGCCCTTCCTGTTCCGCCTGTCGCTTCACTAAACCGGAGCCGGGCACGACCAACGCGAGCGTGATGTTCTTTGCAATGTGTTTGCCCTTCACGACCGTGGCCGCCGCGCGCAAGTCCTCGATGCGCGAGTTGGTACAGGAACCGATAAAGATCTTATCGAGAACGATATCGCGGATCGGTGTGCCAGGTTTTAACGCCATGTACTTGAGCGCGTTCTGCATACCGATGCGCTTGGTCGAGTCCGACTCCTTCTCAGGATCGGGCACGCTTGCGTCGATCGCCGCTACCATTTCCGGCGACGTACCCCAGGTGACCTGCGGCTTGATGTCGCTCACCGGCAACACGATCTCGCGATCGAACTTGGCGCCGACATCGGTTTTGAGTTGATGCCACGCTGCCGCCGCTTTGTCCCACAGTGCACCTTGCGGTGCATACGGTCGGCCGCGGAAATACTCGACGGTCTTGTCATCGACCGCGACCATACCGGCGCGGGCGCCCGCTTCGATCGCCATATTGCATACCGTCATCCGACCTTCGACCGTCAATGCCTCGATAGCGCTACCGGCAAATTCGATTGCGTAACCGGTGCCGCCGGCGGTGCCAATATGACCAATGATGGCGAGCACAATGTCTTTCGCGGTCACACCCAGCGGAATCGCGCCGTCGACGCGCACGCGCATGTTCTTCGCTTTCTTCAGGATCAAACACTGCGTCGCCAACACGTGCTCGACTTCGGATGTACCGATGCCGAACGCCAGTGCGCCGAAGGCGCCGTGGGTGGATGTATGCGAGTCGCCGCAAACGACGGTCATGCCGGGCAGGGTCGCGCCCTGCTCCGGGCCGATAACGTGGACGATGCCCTGGCGCGGATCGTTCATACCGAACTCGACGATGCCATTGTCGCGGCAGTTGTCGTCGAGCGTCTCGACCTGCAGCCGCGATACCGGATCGGCGATACCGCGCGAGCGCTCGGTCGTCGGCACGTTGTGGTCAGCGGTCGCCAGGTTAGCAGCGACGCGCCAGAGCTTGCGGCCGGCGAGCTTCAGCCCTTCGAATGCCTGCGGACTCGTCACTTCGTGCACGAGGTGACGGTCGATGTAGATCAAGCACGTGCCGTCATCGTTTTTACGAACGACGTGTGCCACCCAAAGCTTGTCATAGAGAGTTTGGTCAGTCATAGGCGCAAAGCTTAGGACGACCCCATGGATAACACAAATTCATATTTATCATGTGATATATTCCATTAGGTAATGGATATTGTCGCCCTCCAAGTCTTCCGCGCGGTCGCCGAAACCGGCTCATTCTCCATAGCCGCCGAGCGCGTATTCCTCACCCAACCGGCCGTCAGCAAGCGCATCGCCGCGCTAGAACAAGCGCTAAATACCCGCTTGTTCGATCGCATCGGCCGTCGCGCCCACCTGACCGAAGCCGGCCGCGCCCTACTCGAACGCTCGCGCGTTATCCTAAACGAGCTCGAAGACGCCAAACGCTCGCTCGCCAATCTCTCCGGCAAAATCGGCGGCGAGCTATCGCTCGCCACCAGCCATCACATCGGCTTGCATCGCATCCCGGCAGCGCTCAAACGGTTTCATGCGCGCTATCCCAGCGTTCACCTCGACCTGCGCTTCATGGATTCGGAGGAAGCTTGCAACGGCGTTAGTCGCGGCGAGCTCGAGCTCGCCGTCGTCACACTACCGCCGACACCGTTGCCGCAATTGCGCGTGGAACGTATTTGGGAAGACGCGCTCGATATTGTGGTCGCATCGAATCACCCGCTCGCAACATTACGCGAGGTAAACGTGCGCGCGCTAATCGATCATCCGGCGATTCTACCGGGGCCGGGCACCTACACGCGCGAAATTATTCTGAAAGCACTCGGTCCGGCGCGCACGAAGATTCGTGTGGGCATGACGACAAACTATCTCGAAGTGTTGAAGATGCTCGCATCCATCGGTCTCGGCTGGAGCGCACTTCCGCGGACAATGATTGACGCGAGCCTAAAAGTGGTCCAGATTAAAAACATGAGGATTCGACGCACGCTCGGTCTCGTTACCCACGCGAAGCGCACGTTGTCGAATGCCGGCGAAGCCATGGTGCAAATGATTCGAGAAGCGGGATGAAATTCTTCGAGCTCATGCAACAACTGGAAGCACATCTGGGATATCACCAGATCCCGCTCAATGCCGGTGCCACCAACCTAAAAAATCTTTTCGAGTGCAGTCCATTGCATCATGAATTAATGATGCGATTGACGCAGGCGATCTACAGCGGCAATCGTTGCCGCCGGCTCAGCGACAACATCGAACACAATGTGACCTTCGAAGCAATCGGCCCGATCCGGCTGCAGGTGTTGCAATCGCCGCAAACCGATGTCGACCTATTTCGTCTTATCAACGAGCTGTGTGTCATCGTCGATCGCAGTTTCGGCCCGGCCGCACCGCACCGCACCGATGAAGACGTACCGCCGACTAACGCCCAGATCATCGAGCTCGCGCCGTTCCGTCGGCAACGCCGCCTCAAGACTTGGGCTTAAGCCCGATCCACGCCACGACGAATGCCGCCAATGCCGCGGCAGCGGCAATCGCAAACGAACCACTCGGCCCGACACTGCCCCAAGCGTAGCCGCTGTAAAGACTGCCGACCGCCCCACCCAAGCCGAAACTGATACTACCGTACAACGCTTGGCCGCGATGCTGATGACGGCCGGTAAAAAAGCGATGCACGAACTGAATAGCGGTTGCGTGAAACGCGCCGAAGGTCGCGGCATGCAGCGTTTGCGCGAAAACGAGCACGCTGAGCCACTGCGGAAAGTAACCGATCAACAACCAACGCAACGTCGCCAGCAGAAAACTCGCCAACAACACGACGCGCAGCTCGACGCGCTGTAACAAACGCTGCATCAGCAAAAACACGCCGATCTCGCAAACCACACCCAACGCCCACAAGACGCCGACGAGCGTTTCGTCGTAACCGAAATCGGTGAGATAAATCGAATAGAACGTGTAGTACGGCCCATGACTGACCTGCATGAGCACGCCAGCGATTAGAAAGGCGAGCACTTCCGGCCGTAGCAACGCCTGCCGCAACGGCGTCGGCGCCTCCGTCGCCGGCGGCGCGGCGGCTTCAGGCAGCGATAAGCTCGTTAACCAGATACTGATCATCAATGCGAACAGCGCCGGCGGTACCCACGTCGGTCCGTAGTAATCGATCACCACGCCCAGCCCGACGACGGTGACGATGAAACCGAGCGATCCCCACAAGCGAACGCGTCCATACGCGCCGGCGCATCGACCGACTTGATTCATCGTCGTCACTTCCAGCAACGGTAACGACGCGTGCCAGAAGAAACTGAACACCAGCATGACCAACGCAATCCACCAAAAACCACTGCCGAAAAAAATCGCGGCGAACGAAAGCCAGGCGCACAACGTCGACCAACGCACCACCTGCATGCGCCGCTCACGATGATCCGCCAACCAACCCCACACGTTCGGTGCAACGATGCGCGAGAACATAAGAACCGCCATCAGTTGACCGATCGCCACCGGCCCGAAGCCGAGCGACTGGAGATAAAGGCTCCAATACGGCGCGAGCACACCCAGTGCGGCGAAGTAGAAGAGATAAAAGCTGGATAACCGTAGGTAGGTTTTATTCAAGCCTGGCAGGCGCACCACAATCTCCGATGAAATACAGCACTGCGACTACCAGACTGAAGTAAACGACGGCGTTACTTCGAGGGCACTTGTGCAGGGACCACCGGGGTTACAGAATCGACGTCGGCATTCTGCGCACGATGCCGTAATGCATGGTCCATCAACACCAACGCCAGCATCGCTTCGGCGATCGGCGTTGCGCGAACACCAACGCATGGATCATGACGGCCGGTAGTGATGACATCGACCGGCGTGCCATGCACGTCGATCGTGTGGCCGGGCAAACGGATACTCGAGGTCGGCTTGAGCGCGATACTGACGAGCACGTCCTGACCGGTGGAGATGCCACCGAGAATACCGCCGGCGTTGTTCGATAGAAAACCTTGCGGGGTGATCTCGTCGCGGTGCACCGTCCCTTTCTGCTCGATCGCGCGAAAGCCGGCGCCGACCTCGACGCCCTTCACGGCGTTAATGCCCATCATTGCATAGGCGATGTCGGCGTCGAGCCGATCGAATACCGGTTCACCGAGCCCCACCGGCACGTTCGACGCGATCACATCGATGCGCGCGCCGATCGACTCGCCTTCTTTGCGCAACGCGTCCATGTAGGCTTCGAGCTCGTCGACCTTGGCCGGATCGGGGCAGAAGAACGGGTTCTGCTCGACCGCCGCCCAATCTTTCAGCGCGCAATGTATCGGCCCGAGCTGCGCCAGATAACCACGCACCACCGTACCGTAGCGCACACGCAACCATTTCTTGGCAATGGCACCGGCAGCGACGCGCATCGCCGTCTCGCGCGCCGACGCGCGGCCGCCGCCGCGTGGATCGCGGATACCGTATTTCTGTTGATAGGTGTAATCGGCGTGCCCGGGACGAAAACGCTCGGCAATCTTCGAGTAATCTTGCGAGCGCTGGTCGGTGTTCTCGATCAGCAAACCGATCGGCGTGCCGGTGGTCTTGCCTTGGTAGACACCAGAAAGAATCTTTACCTTATCTTCCTCGCGTCGCTGTGTGACATGACGCGACTTGCCGGGCTTGCGCCGGTCGAGCTCGGGTTGAATATCGGCTTCCGACAGCTCGAGCCCCGGCGGGCAACCATCGACGATGGCCACATAAGCGGGGCCATGCGATTCGCCAGCGGTGGTGACGGTAAAGAGTTTACCGTGGGTATTGCCAGACATACGTCGATGTTACCAGAAACAAAGCTATTGCAGAGACGGTACGGTCTCGGCGGAACGCGCGAAAATCCAAGCGATGCCGCCGCCGATCATCAACGAATGATCGGTACGCACCAATGGGCTATCGTCGAAAACCGCACCGCCGAGATAGTCGTAACGCACGAAACCGCCGACCCAGAAACGATCGAAGCGTTTACTGATAGCAGCAGTCACGCGGCTGCCGCTGTATCCGCGGCCGGCGTCGTAGGCCGGGCGCGCCGGCGTAGCGAATTCGTCGGTCACATCATAATAATAATTATGGTAACGCTCGCCGGCGTACATAAAACCGATCGAGCTATCGAGCGTCCAACCGGGAATCAGATCGCGCCGGGCATAACGCAGGTACGGCGAGAATACCCAGCCGAGCGATTCGGCATGCCGGAAATCGCTCGCCGCCACCCAGCGCACCGGCAGCACCAGCGACCAGCGCTGGTCGTCTTGCTCGCGATCGTCGAGCTGGATGCGCAGCGCCGGTCCGGCCTCGAACGTCGGGTCGAGTTCGGGCATACCGGCACGCGCGCCGTCGTCATCGTCGCTTTTCGACGGCGGCCCGGCGCTGAAGCTCAGGTCGAGCCGTAGCCGGTTGCTACGAAATAGGTCGCCGCGCAGCCCTTCGCGGTCGACCTTCCAGTTCTCACCGCGATAGACCACATAAGGCAACGGCAGCAGGAACTGCGAGCGCTCGTCCGAGCCGCGATAATCGGGAATGCTAAGACCGGCAACACCGAGTCCAGCCTCCCACAGCGGCAGCTCGGCACCGTGTGCGGCCAATGACGACAGCGCCACCAACAGCAACCCACAGCGAATGATTATTTTGTGCATATTCCGCATGTTACGTATCACCTGCCTATAATGCTAATAAACCAAAAGGGACGGTCGTTATGAACACCCGCGCGCGCGCACTGCTGCTGTGGCTCAGCGCAACCTTCTTAGGGATGTCGAGCGGCATGCCGGTGCTGGCGACGTCGACGGCGACCGCCACGACCCGTGTCGAAGCGGCCAAGCGTTTCGAGCAGGGCCTGCTTTGGCGCATCACACCGCCGATCGGTAAACCCAGCTTCGTTTTCGGTACGCTGCACAGCGCCGATCAACGTGTACTCAATCTATCGGCACCGGTACAGCAATCGCTGGCACAGACCACCAGCTTGACCATCGAAGCATTGCTCGATGCCGCCGCCATAACGACACTGGCTGAGCGCATGCTTTATCTCGACGAGCGTACCCTGCCGTCGGTGCTCGGCGAGGCGCTATATACCGAGACTCGTCGGGCGATGCAAGAATTCGGGTTGTCGACCGAGCTGCTCGAAAAACAAAAACCCTGGGTCGTAGCGACGATGTTCCTCACACCCAGCGGTGTCGCGCTCGATTTGCAGCTGCAACAACAGGCGACAACCGCCGGTAAACCGGTGTACGGTTTAGAGACCATCGCCGAGCAAGTGGCGGTGTTCGATGGACTGTCGGAGGCGGACCAAGTGCAACTGCTGAAAGAAACAGTGCGTGATCGCGCCACCATCAAACCACAGATGGAACAGCTGACACGCGCTTACCTCGCACGCGATCTCGCCGGCATAGCCGCGCTGATGAACGACAGCCGGCCGCAAGATGCGCACATGCACGACGCGCTGATGAAACGGTTGCTGCAAGATCGCAACCCGCGCATGGTCGAGCGCATGGAACCGCGTCTCAAAGAAGGCAACGCCTTCATCGCCATCGGTGCCGCCCATCTCGGCGGCGCCGACGGTGTGCTGGCGCTGCTCGAACGCAAAGGTTATCGCGTCACTATGGTTTACTAATCGCCGCGTGGCCAGCAAGCGCCGCCCTCGCCGCCCCAGCACGCGCCGCCGTCCGCGCAAGCGCGTGCGTGCGCGCAAACGGGTACGCCGTACCACCACCCGCCGCCGCGTCAGCAAGCGTCGGCCGAAGCGTGCACGTAAGCGCGTCGTCCGCCGGGCGCGTCGCGTTCCGCGGCTATGGGCCGACTTATCGATCGAGCGCCTGCTCGATCTGCGCATCGCAGATTTACCGCTGCGTATCGAAGGCACCGAGCTGTCCAGACGCGTCCGTCGCTTGCACGCCGAGCTCAAGCGCCGCGGCTTCAAGTTTCGGCCGCACTGTTGGCTGTCGGACGAGTGGTTCAGTCCGGACGGCGTGCCCGGCATCGCCATTCCGTTTTTTCTCGCGCACCCGCGGCTCAAACGGCTCGAGCAAGAACGCATGCTCGAAGTCGAAGGCGGTTCGCACAACGATTGTCTGAAGTTGTTGCGCCACGAGGCCGGTCACGCCCTGCTCAACGCTTATGAATTGCACCGTCGGCGCGACTGGCAGCAGCACTTCGGTCGCTCGAGCGAACGGTACCCGGACACCTACGTTCCGCGACCGCACAGCAAACGCTTCGTCGCGCACCTGCCGAACTGGTACGCGCAAAGTCACCCGCACGAAGATTGGGCCGAGACCTTCGCCGTCTGGCTCACGCCCAACCTCGATTGGCGCAAACGCTATCGCGATTGGCCGGCGCTGAAAAAACTCGAGTACGTCGATCGTTTGATGCCGGAAATTCAAACGAAGACACCGCGACTCAGTAATCGTCGCTTGGTGTTGCCGCTGCGCGAGCTGAAGATGACGCTGCGCGAATACTACACCGACAAACAAAAACGCTACCGCCGAGATCAACCCGAATTCTTCGACGCCGACCTGTCGCGCTTGTTCTCCGCCACCGATGAACACAAGCACAACGAGCGCGCGTCGCACTATATTCGCCGGAACCGCTCGGAGATAATCGACATCGTCTCGCGCTGGACATCGGAATATAACTACCGCATCAGCGAAGTACTTAGGGAGATGGTCGCACGTTGCGACGCACTCGGATTGCGCGTTGCCAAGGACGATACCGCTATGAAACCCGATATTACCGTCTACTTGACGACGGTCGTCATGAACAAACTACACACCGGCGGTTTTCGCGTCACCTTATGAAGAAGATGCGCGTGCTGATGCTGGTGCACTACTCGCTGGTGCCGCCGGAAGATCTGAAGGACGCGGACGATCCGCGCATGGAGAAATTTCGCACCGAGTTCGACGTCAAGCAGGCGTTGCTCAAGCTTGGACACGAGGTAAAAGTCGTCGGCGTATACGACGACCTTACGCCGATCCGCAAAACCATCGAAGAATGGAAACCGCACATCGCCTTCAACCTGCTCGAAGATTTCGCCGGCAATAGCGCATTCGATTACTACGTCGTCAGTTATCTGGCGATGATGAAGCTGCCGTACACCGGTTGTAATCCGCGCGGCCTACTGCTGGCGCGCGATAAAGCGCTATCAAAAAAAATTCTTGCCTACCATCGCGTCAACGTACCCGATTTCATTGTCTTCCCCTACGGCCAGCGCATCGGTCGCATGCGCCGGTTGCGCTTTCCGATGATCGTCAAGTCGCTACTCGAGGAAGGCTCGGTCGGTATCGCCCAGGCGTCGTACGTCGAGAACGAAAGCGAGCTGCGCGAGCGCGTGCAATTGATCCACGAGAAGTTCAAGGGCGACGCCATCGCCGAGCAGTACATCGACGGGCGCGAGCTGTACGTCACCGTAATCGGCAATCGCAAGCTCGAAGTGCTGCCGGTGCGCGAGCTGGTCTTCGGCGACAACAGCCAAGGCGTGCCGAAGCTTGCGACTTATAAAGTAAAGTGGGACGAACAATATCGCTCGCGCTGGCAGATCGAATACCAGTTCGCACGCTTGGCGCCGCCGATCGCCACTAGAGTCACACAACTGTGCAAGCGCATTTACCGCGCGCTCGACTTGAACGGCTATGCCCGCATCGATCTACGGCTGACACCGGACGACAAGTTAAACGTGCTCGAGGCCAACCCCAACCCCGGCATCGCCCGCGATGAGGACTGCACGCTATCGGCCGTCAAGGCCGGTATGAGCTACGAGGAATTTATTCAACGGCTGCTGGTGTTCGGGCTGGCAAGCCGGCCGGCAACAATGGAAGCTTAAGACCGGCGACGATCGGCCGCGGCAACTATAAGCCGTATTTGCTCAGCAGCTTCTTCAACGTTCCATCCTTCTGCAACGCTTTAAACCCGCGGTCGAAGGCAGCCGATTTCTTTTCATGGTCGGCGGCATTCTTTGAAAAGGCGACATACAGCGGCATTTCGGCAACGGCCGGCCCGATCCATTCGATCTTGCCGTTAAGGTCGGGCAACGAGGTGTCGAGCAGATAGCGCGCCACCCCCTTGTCGATCAAGACCAGGTCGATGCGACCGGCGCCGAGCTTGCGCAGATTCGTTTCGTCATCGACCACCTCTTCCACACGCAATTTTTTGGCATTGTTGAACACTTCTGGATTGGCGTAGCTGCGGACTACGCCGACGCTGTACGACGCGAGATCGGCGACTGACTGGTATGCCACCGAGGTACCGCTGCGCTTGTAAAAGCCGATGGAGTTCGGCAACAGCGGTTCCCGAAAATCGAACCATTGTTCGCGCTCTTTGCTGTGCCAGATACCGACGATGCCGTCGACCTTGCCGGTCTGGCCCACCTGCAAAGCACGCGCCCACGGAAGAAATTCCACCTTCACGCTATAGCCGGCACGTTTGAACGCTTCGGTGGCGATCTCGGTGGCGATACCACCGTGCGCTAACGACTTGCCGGTATAGGGCGGAAATTCGGTGGAAACCAGTCGCAGCGAATCCGCGGCCGACGCCGGAAATGCGAATAGCACTGCGGCAAAAAACGCTAAACAGGCAACGACCGAACGACAGCGCTGAGTCAACATGGGTTTCTCCATTCCATCATTTAAGAATGCCACGCCGGGCCACCGAAACATCGAGTATTCTGCCCGAACGCAGCAGCTTCGCACATTCATCGGCCGGCAGCGGTGGACTGTAATAATAGCCCTGCATTTCATCGCAACCGTACGCCAACAACAATGTTAGCTGCTCACGATGCTCCACGCCTTCGGCGACAACCGGCAGATGTAGGCTGTGAGCCATACCGATAATGGCTTTGGCGATCGCACCGTCATCGGATTCGCGTACCAGATCGGACACGAACGAGCGGTCGAGCTTGATTCGATCGACCGGAAAACGTTTCAAGTACCCCAAGTTGGAGTAGCCGCAACCGAAATCATCGATGGCGATGCTGGTGCCCATGGCCTTCAATCGCGTCAGGATATGGAGCGTGAGCTCGGGGTCGTTCATCGACATGCTTTCGGTGATTTCGAATTCCAAATATTCGGCCGCCAAACCGGAATCGACCAACGCACGCCCGACTTGAGCCTCGAGGCTCGCCTGTACCAGCTGATGCATCGACAGATTAACCGCCATGCGTATCGGCGCCAGGCCGGCTCGTTGCCAGGCACGCGCCTGCGCACAGGCGGTGCGAATGACCCATTCGCCAATCGGCGCAATCAGGCCGGTTTCTTCGGCCAGTGGAATGAACCGACCGGGCGCGACTAAACCGAGCTCGGGATGGCGCCAGCGAATCAGCGCTTCGATACCGACGACGGCACCGCTGCGCAGATCGAGTTGCGGTTGATAATGCAGTAACAACTCGTCGCGCTCCAACGCGCGGCGCAGGCCGGATTCCATGACCAGTTGCTCGCTGACGCGCGTATACATGTCGGCGCGATAACATTTGACGTTGTTGCGCCCGCTTTCCTTGGCCTTATACATCGCGGTATCAGCGTGCTTGAGCAAGGTACCGGCGTCGTTACCGTCTTGCGGGTAGGTACTGCAACCGATGCTGCAGGTCAGCGTGATTTCTTGGCCATGCAGAATGATGGGGCTGGAAATGGCGCCGGTGAAACGCTGCAATAAATTCGACAACGCCGCTTCGTCCAGGACATCGGCTAACAACAGAATGAATTCGTCGCCGCCCAAACGCGCCAGCGTATCGCTCTTGCGTATATGCGCCGACATCCGCCGCGTAACCGTACGCAGCAGCTCGTCACCGGCGTCGTGGCCGAGGCTATCGTTGACCAGCTTGAAGCGATCGAGATCGATGAAGACAACAGTGATGTGACGGCGCTGCCGTTCGGCCAAGATCATCGCCTGTTGCAACCGGTCCATCAACAATGTGCGGTTCGGTAAACCGGTCAAGGCGTCGTACAACGCCTGATGACGCAATTGCTCTTCGAATTGCTTGTGGCGAGTGATGTCGTGAACCACCGTCTGAATCGCCGCTTGGCCGGCATACTGAAACGCCGCGCGCGTCACTTCGACGTCGATGTCGGTACCGTCGACCCGGCGCATCTTCGCCTCCATCAACCGCAACTCGCGTCCGCCCTGCAATAACTTTTGTATCTGCTCGCACGTCGCCGTGTGCCATTCCGGCGGCACCAGTTCCAACGTCGGCCGGCCCAGCACTTGCTCGGCCGATGCTGCGCCGAGCAAACGCAACGTCGCGCCGTTGGCGAAAACGATACTACTGTCGCGCTCGATCATGATCGCGTCGGGCGACATCTCGACCAATTGGCGATAGCGTTCCTCACCTTCACGCAACGTGCGCTCGGCCAACTCGCGCTCGTTGATTTCATTATTGAGCCGGTGCACCACTGTCTTCAGCTCGCTGACTTTCTGTCCCAGCTCGGAAGTGCGGTCGGTCACCACTTCTTCCAAATGCGCGCGATAGCGCGTTAACTCATCGACATCGTGTCGAATCGAAGCGCTCATGTTATTGATCGCCGATACCAACACGTCGAACTCATCCGGCTGTGGCAATTTTTTTCTCGGCAACACCAACTGCTCGCCCAAATTACTCATATCGAGCCGGCTGGCATAACGCGCCATCACCGTCAAATGCTGACTGACGAGTCGATTGAAAATAAAAAGGATGAATAGCGAAACGACGAATGTCTTGATGGTCTGCGTGACGAGAATGACCAGGACCTTGTCGCCTAGACGTTGATAAACATCGTCGAGCGAGGCGTCGATTATCAGCGTACCCAACGGAACGTGATCCCGCGCCGCATTATCTTTGATGAACACCACCGGCATTTCCCGATGGATAATGTCGAACTTTTCCGGCCGCGCACCCACCTGATCGACGATGTCGCCGCTGGCGTCGCGCAACAACACGAAGCGAATGTCCGGCAAGCGACGGATGCCTTCAATCTGCGTACGAATCTGCCGCATGTCGAAGTCCCATAACGCAACCGAGACACTCTCGACATAGGAACGCTCGATGTTGAGCATGCGCACTTCGATCTCGGAAACGTCGCGCCGGTAATCCAATAGCAGCTGTACGCCGGTCGCGATCAGCGCAAAAACAGTGCTGCATAATAAAATAGCAGTGACGACCCGCCGACTGAGCGATCGCCCCTTCGACCGGCGGATGCTGCTGGCGAAGGGTTTGCCCTTCTCCGTGGACCCCAACATACAAAAACGCCCCTCGTGGACGAATCGACGTATTTCTCGCAAGATTCATGCCTCAAACGGCTAACCGACGTAGGCTCGACTGCCATTTGTAAGCGCTTGCCGCAACCAATCTCGAGCGGATACAAAAGTTTAGCAGTGCCCTCACAGCTGTCACGGTATGACGCTCCTGACGGCCGATGGTAAGGTGGCCGCTCGCTGGGAGCTCGTAATTCGCTCCTATTACGACGATTGAAATTAGTGAAGTGGCAAAGGAAACCGCCGAACAATGCCCTTAGATACGACCGACCGCACCCCCGACCGGCGCACACAGCGCCTGCAACGGCTCCCTGCCCTGCTCGACCAGCGCCTACTGATCCTGGACGGCGCCATGGGCACGATGATCCAACAGCACAGCCTGACCGAGGCCGATTACCGCGGTGAACGTTTCGCCGACCACCCGGCCGACCTCAAAGGCAACAACGATCTGCTGGTACTGACGCAGCCGCAAATCATCCGCGACATCCACTCGGCGTATCTCGATGCCGGCGCCGATATCCTCGAAACCAACACCTTCAACTCCACCTCGATCGCCATGGCCGACTATCGGCTGGAATCGTTGGTGTACGAATTGAATCGCGAAGCGGCGCGGCTCGCCCGTGCTTGCGCCGATGCCTTCGAGCGCCGCGAGCCGACGCGACCGCGCTATATCGCCGGCGTGCTCGGACCGACCAATCGCACCGCATCGATTTCGCCCGATGTGAACAATCCCGGCTTTCGCAATGTCTCGTTCGACCAGCTGGTCGCGGCCTACACCGAAGCGACGCGCGGGCTGGTCGACGGCGGCGCCGATATTCTTCTGATCGAAACGGTATTCGACACGCTGAATTGCAAAGCGGCGATCTACGCGGTCGAAGACTACTTCGAGCGCCATCACCTCCGCCTGCCGGTGATGATCTCCGGCACCATCACCGACGCCGCCGGCCGCGTGCTCTCCGGCCAAACCGCCGAAGCGTTTTGGAATTCGATCGCGCATGCGCGGCCGTTGAGCGTCGGCCTGAACTGCGCGCTCGGTGCCAAACAGTTGCGGCAATACGTCGAAGAGGTCGCAACCTTCGCCGACGTGCGCACGAGTTGTCATCCGAACGCCGGCCTGCCGAATGCTTTCGGCGGTTACGACGAATCACCGGAATTCATGGCCGCGGAGATCCGCGATTGGGCCGAGCACGGATTCCTCAATATAGTCGGCGGTTGTTGCGGCACGACGCCGGCACATATCAAGGCGATCGCCGCTGCCGTCGCCAACGTGCCGCCGCGCAAGCAAGCGAAGATCGAGCCGCGGTTACGGCTTTCCGGCCTCGAGCCGATCAACATCGGCGCCGACACGCTGTTCGTCAACATCGGCGAGCGCACCAACGTCACCGGCTCGGCCGCGTTCAAGAAGCTCATCCTCAACAACGACTACAGCAAGGGCCTCGACGTCGCCCGCCAACAGGTCGAGAACGGCGCGCAGCTGATCGACGTGAACATGGACGAAGCCATGCTCGACGGTGAAGCGGCGATGCATACGTTCTTGAATCTCATCGCCTCCGAACCCGACATCACCCGTATCCCGGTGATGGTCGATTCGTCGAAGTGGAGCGTGATTGAAGCCGGCCTCAAATGCGTACAAGGCAAAGGCGTGGTGAATTCGATCTCACTCAAAGAAGGTGAGGAAAAATTTCTGCAGCAGGCGCACGCCGTGCGCCGCTATGGCGCTGCCGTTGTCGTCATGGCATTCGACGAGCAAGGTCAGGCCGATAGTCTCGCCCGCAAGGTTGAAATCTGCGAGCGCGCCTACCGGTTGTTGACCGAGAACGTCGGTTTCCCACCGCAAGACATCATCTTCGACTCGAACATCTTCGCCATCGCTACCGGCATCGCCGAGCACAACAACTACGCCGTCGACTTCATCGACGCGACCCGCGAGCTCAAACGCCGCTTTCCGTTGGCGCACACGTCCGGCGGTGTATCGAACGTGTCGTTCGCGTTCCGCGGTAACAATCCGGTGCGCGAGGCAATCCACTCGGTGTTCCTGTATCACGCGATCCGCGCCGGCTTGACCATGGCGATCGTCAACGCCGGCGTACTGCCGGTGTACGAGGACATTCCTACCGAGCTGCGCGAGCGCGTCGAGGACGTGGTGCTCAATCGGCGACCGGATGCGACCGAGCGCCTGCTCGAAATCGCCTCGAAATACGCCGGCAAGGGCGAGCAAACCAAACCGCCGGATCTTTCCTGGCGCCAGGGAACGGCGGCACAGCGCTTGACGCACGCGCTGGTGCATGGCATCGACGAGTACATCGATCAGGACACGGAGGCAGCACGCCAACAAGCCGAGCGCCCGATTCATGTCATCGAAGGTCCGCTCATGGACGGCATGAACGTCGTCGGCGATTTGTTCGGTGCCGGCAAAATGTTTCTGCCACAGGTGGTCAAGAGCGCGCGCGTGATGAAAAAAGCGGTCGCTTACCTGATTCCGTTCATCGAAGCGCAGAAGGACGGCCACACCCGCGCCAAGGGCCGCATCGTCACCGCCACCGTCAAAGGCGACGTCCACGACATCGGCAAGAACATCGTCGGCGTCGTGCTCGCTTGCAACAATTACGAAGTGATCGATCTCGGCGTGATGGTGCCGGCGGCGAAGATTCTTGAGGTCGCGCGCGAAAAGCAGGCGGACATTATCGGTCTATCCGGCTTGATTACGCCATCGCTGGAAGAGATGGCGCACGTCGCCAAGGAAATGCAGCGGCAAGGCTTCACCGTACCGCTGCTCATCGGCGGCGCTACTACCTCGCGCGTGCATACGGCGATCAAAATCGCCCCCGGTTATCAAGGTACAACGCTGTGGGTAAAAGACGCCTCGCGCGCCGTCGGCGTTGCCAGCAATCTACTCAGCACCGACCTCAAAGCCGGTTTCATCGAAAAAATAAAAACCGAATACGACGAAGTTCGCAGCCGCCATCAACATAAACAGGCGCTGCCGATGTTGCCGCTCGAACGGGCGCGCGCCAACAAAGCGCGTATCGATTGGTCGTCCTATGTGCCGCCGGTACCGAAGCGGCCCGGCATCACGCCGTTCGACGATTACCCGCTCGACGAACTCGCGCGTTACATCGACTGGACGCCGTTCTTCCAAACCTGGGAGCTCAGCGGAAAATTTCCGGCGATCTTGACCGATGACAAAGTCGGCGTCGAAGCGACCAAGCTTTATCATGATGCCAAGGCCGTGCTCGCCCAGCTTATTCAGGAAAAACGTTTGCGCGCCAAAGCTGTGATCGGCTTGTTCCCGGCGAACAGCGTTGACGACGATATCGAGGTATACACCGACGAATCGCGCGCAACGCTGCTGACTACGTTCCATACCTTGCGCCAACAAGACGAGAAGCCGGCCGGCAAACCGAACCGTGCGCTTGCCGATTTCATCGCGCCGAAGTACAGCGGTCTGGTCGATTACATCGGCGCCTTCGCCGTCACCGCCGGCCTCGGCGCCGACGACATCGCCCGCGAGTACGAGCGCCAACACGACGATTACAACGCCATCATGGTAAAGGCCTTGGCCGATCGCTTAGCCGAGGCGTTTACCGAACGCCTGCACGAACGTGTGCGCAAAGAGTTTTGGGCGCATGCATCGGATGAGCAGTTGGATAACGAGGCGCTGATCCATGAAGCGTATTCCGGCATTCGCCCGGCACCCGGTTATCCTGCGTGCCCCGAGCATACCGAGAAAGGCGTGCTGTTTGCGTTGCTCGATGCAACGCGCCACACCAGTATCGAGCTGACGGAAAGTTATGCGATGTGGCCGGCAGCGGCGGTCTCCGGTTTTTATTTTTCGCACCCGGATTCGCAGTACTTCGCGGTCGGCAAGTTGGGGCGCGATCAAGTCGAGGATTATGCCCGACGTAAAGGGATGGAGTTAGCGACGATCGAGCGTTGGTTATCGTCGAACTTGGGGTATGAGCCGGAGTAGAGGTTGAATCGCCCCGTAGGGGCGATGCCGGTCGAGGTAATAAATGTCATCAGCGGGATGCTCCGCCCCGCCGCCCAGGGTTACTTTTCTTTGCTTGTGGTCGCTCCTGCGCATCCTGCGCTCGCGACATTCGTACGTCCCGGTACAGCACCCGAAAAGTAACCAAAAGAAAGCACCCCCCGGGGTGGCGCAAAACCTTCCTCCGCTTCTCACTTTTGGCGACTAACTATGTCTGGCACAGTACATCCCTGTACTGAGCCAGACGCGCGCCTCCTGCGCGCTCGAGGCCAAAAGCTCCGATGCTCGGAATGCGCCACACGGGGATTAACAGCAACCGCAAAAACCCATTCAACTCACCCCCCACCCTAACCCTCCCCCGCGAGGGCCTGTCTCTTGATCACATTTCCACTGAGAAGTAGTTTCAAATTCTCTGAAACAAAAAACCGATGGATTACGATGATACCCAAGGACGCACTGGAATGGTCACGACAGATGTTTGGGGACTGTGAACTGGGCGATACCCGG